>CAZXHQ010000280.1:0-5579 GCA_964640145.1 uncultured Rhodothermales bacterium
AATATGGCGGTAAGGATCTGCATGCTCCGATCTGCCGTCCCCGGCCGGCATACTGAAACATTCAGCGTAAAACGACGCTGGGACACGTCCGTTTCTTCCGTTCCACCTTCAATGCGGCTTTTATTTTTGCCTATCGAGGTGCCCAGATCGGCGCCCGGACATCATCTCGAAGGATATCGGGCCGCGTCGATACAGCAAGCTGGCGCCGGGGATTTGACGCCCTCGAGTCCGAAGAAAGCATGCCGAAACCGCTTCGTTCCTGACTCGGTCCTATCGAAGGTGTCACGCGTATTTCGGAGCACCTACGGTGCAGCGAGAAGATTTGTGCGGATGCTTCATCACCCGTGGCGTGCAGACGCGCATGAAGGCCGCATCGCGGCGCTTACCTAACGCGCTCTGCGCCGCACTTCCAACAGTGGGAAAACGGGCCGTCGCGCCATTCGATGCAATCCGGACAGATCCACTGGTCGTCGACTGCATCCTCTTCTTCCAAGAGCTCCTCGATGAGGGAGCGGGCTGCCTCGGACTGGTACTCATTGACGATCCAGAGCTCGACCCAGGCATCCACGCCCGCTCCGGCGCCGAACGATGCGGCGAGGTATTCTCCCCGAACGACGCACTCGATATCTTCATTCTCGAGCATGTGCTTTGCCAGATGCACCATTTCCGCGCTCGGACAGCAGTAGACTTGCACCATATTTAGGATCACGTTTACGGGGAATGCGCCGCTCGCTCAGACGGCTGGCGGCGGCCTGAATTGAAGAGGTCATCGCCTTCCGTGCGGTTTGAATGAGTTCTTCACGTCAACCAGACCTGGCATCCGGCGTTGGCCTTAATTGGAATCCGTTTCGATGACGAGAAGATCCATGACCTGCTCTGAGAAACGACGTTTTCGGACGCAGATGTAGAGCGTATGAACGATTTTGTCAAAGCCGAGACGCCCGAGCACGTGCAGTCCGCGCACGCTGAGCAGCAGAAGTGACCGGCCGCCGAGCGCGAACTAACGAGCGCATCCACACCGAAGTCACGCTGCACGGCGGCATACGAGGCCTCGTCGTCCAACGCACCCCAGCTAACCCAATCGTCATCAGACGTCGCGCGCCGCTCCAATCGAGAAACGGCAGTGCGGCTGCTCGCTGAAGTGGGAGGGACGTATCCTATCGGGTTTCGGCTCCAGCGCGCTCGAGGAAGTCGTAGCGCAGGCCGCTCCAGCCTTCACCGCGGCCGGGCCGCTTCCGGCGGGCCATCCAGAGGTGCGAGGATCCGTCGACCCATCGCGCCAGCTGGAACGCCCGGTATACAAAGGCGCCGGCGCGCTGCACCTCTTCCTCGCGCAGACGCAGGTCCGACTCCGGCTCGAGGATGCGTCCTTTCGGCACGATTTCGTGGAGCTCCTCGCCGCGGTGCTGCAGCATCTTGCCCCGCCGGAGCTCCATCACGTTCGTTTCCGAATTGAGCACGGGCACCAGAGGGATCCAGTGCTCCGGCACTTCGGTGGCGAGCGTGTAGATGAGGTCCGCCCCTTCGGGCGCGGCTCGGATGAGCTCCGAGGGATCGGGCCGGGTCGCCAGGTAATGCTCGTGCCGATCCTGCGCCTGCCCGCGGGCGTTCTCGATCTTGCGCTCCACGGCCCACGCCATGTTGGCCGTTTCGTCGCGCAGAAAATGAACCTCCTCGAGCGGCCGCCCGTGCAGGCTCGCGCCCAGCACGGGCGGCAGGAAGAGCAGATTGCCCGCGGGCGTTCGGTCTGCGCCGTTGCGCCCGGCGGCCGAATCCGCGCTGTGGACGAACATCCGCCAGTCGCCGGAGGCGCCGTCCACCTCGCCGAAGGGCCGCACGAGCGTGCGCACGCCGAACGTGTCCGTCACCACGAGGGACCGGATCTGCAAGAGGGAGCCGAGTACCAGCTCGACCGGAAGCGTGAACCAGTCGTTGCCGTAGTCGAAGGCGAACTGCAGCAGCAGCATCCGACCGAGATCTTCGGCGCCTCCCTGCATGCTTCCGAGATCGACCTCCGCGTCCTCGAAGGCCCACCAGCGCGTATCGGGCATGCCGCGGAAGGACACCGGGCCCGGAATGACCGTTCGCACGAACGGCGAGGGCGCTTCCTCGCCCGCGGTGCCGAGGCTTGCGTCCGTCCGGCGATTGAGGTGGTACCAGTCGAGCCGGCCGCCGTGGTACTCGCCGGCCGCCAGAACGACCTCGCCGTCGCTTGCCGGCACGCCGACGGCGAAGGCGTACTCCATCCGATCCGCCATCCAGGCTCCCTCGTCCTCCGGCTCGCTGAAACGGCGTTCGTACCACGCCAGCCACGCCGCTGCAGCCTCCATCACCGCAGACCGGTCGCCCGCGTCGACCTCCGGCGTGTCCGGGAGACGCTCCGGGCCGTCGGCCGGACGGAGCGTCTCGACGAGGTCGCCGTAGAGCAGGCGCCCGTCCACCGCGCGGCCGTTCATGACGGTCAGATAGCGCGCCGAGTCCGCGTCGAGGTCCGCCTCGGCCGGCACCTGCAGCGCGTACGTTTCCCGGTAGGCGTCGCCGTATTGAGCGACGTCGTGTGCGCCGAGCAGGCGGAGGAAATGCAAACCCGCCTCGACGGCTCGCGCGGGGTGAAAGGCGCCGCCGCCTGTGAGCCGCTCGCGCTCGACCACAGTCTCGAGGGGCGTCCGGGCGTCGTAGGGGCGCCCCTCCGACGGTCCGGGACCGATAGGCCCGGCGTGGTAGCGCGTCGGCTTTGCCGCCTCGCCGCGAAGTCGGGCCGCGACGGGCATGCCGGCGTCCTCCGCCAGAAACTCACCCATCTGCCACTGTCGGGCCAGAAACCAGAGCGGATCGTAGATGCGTGCCTGCAGCCCGTGCTCCACGCCTGCGCTGCGGGTGCGGGGCTCGAGTCGGGTCCAGCTGGTGATGGAAGGCATGGGTCTCCTTGGCTGCGAGAATTATTCTTCGCCGTTTCGGGACAGGTCCGTCGAGACCGTGTCGCCGGCCGGATTGAACGCCAGGTAGAGCGCCGGCAGGAACTGGCCGTACTCGTCGTCTTCGGCGATCGCCTCGGCATCGACCGTGCGAAGCCTGGTCAGCTCCAGCGTATCCCGGACGACCGCCTCCAGCGTCTCGAGGTCCCACCGGGGACGCTCGTCGGGCGGCACGGCCAGCAGGATCGACTGCGGCGCCTGCGCCGCGGGCGCGTCGAAGTGGAAGGCCACGCCGGCCGTCTCGTGCGAAGCGGGCACGGCCTCGACCCACTCGTCGATCAGGAGTCCGGCCGCCGGTCGGCGCGGCGCGAAGCCGTTGGGAAGCTGGACGACCAGCGACACGCGCGGGATCGCGGCGTCTTCTTCGGACTCGAACGGCAGCGCAATCCAGCGATCGTTCTCCCGGTGCGGCAGCTGTCCCACCGTGAAGTCCATGCCGGCCTCCGCCGAGAGCGCCTCTGCATACGTCAGGCTGGAGTTCAGCCGGGCGACGCCATCGCGGACGTGCGCGACCTGCTGGAACCACTCCACCGCCGCCATCGGATCGTGCCCCTGCAGTTCGACGCTGTCGCCGAGCGTCGCCTCGAGCGCGTCCGGCTCAGGCGCTTCGAACCGCGGCAGCACGCGAAAGTCGTTCCCGAAGATGATCCGGAGCCGCTCTACGTCCAGCGACAGCTTCTCTTCCGGCGTGCTCTCCCCACGGCGGGCATCGGCCTCGTCGAGCTCCTTGAGGCGGCTATCGGCCTCGCCCAGAACGGCGCGGGCCTGGTCGAGCAAGGTGCGCCGTCCCTCGGGCTCGTCGCCCGTCGCGCTTTGCGGGACGGCCTCCGGCAGGCCCAGCCAGAACAGCCGGAAGATCGCCGTGCGCAGGGGATCGAGCTCGCGATCGGACGCTTCGTGCGTTTCGATCTCGGTGCGCAGCTTGTTGTGCGCGTTCCTGAAATGGGCTGCCGCCGCGTTCGCCCGCTTCTTCAAGTCCGCATGATCGACGTTTCGGCCCGTGCCGTCTTCCGGCCGCGCAAGGTCCCGCGCGTCGAGCGGACGCGCCTCCGTGATCACCTCGAGGGCCGCCCGCGCCAGCTCCAGGAACTCCCCGAAGCTCAGGTGGTCCGCCGGCCAGTCCTCTCCGCGCTGATAGTCGAACGTCACGCGCGCGTCGGACGGCACGCCATGGGGCGGATTTCGAAGCAGTCGGAACGTCATGAGCGCCTCTAGCGCCAAGCCCGACTCGCCGCCCAGAAAGACGGCGTCGAGGGGGGAGAGCAGGAAATTGCCGAGCCGGGAGCTCGCCGAGGCGAGCGAGTCGCCGGTCTCCGGATCGAGAAAGGTGGCGTCGATGCGCACGCGGGCGGGATCGGGGAGAAGGCGGGCGATCCACGCATTGAGAGCCGGCTCGGCCGGCGCACGCTGCTGGAAGGAGTCCGTCGTCCAGGCGGCAGGCGCCTCAGGTTCGCCGGCGAGCAGTATGGCAACGCGGTGGGTGTGGGCACTCATCCGCCGGGACGTGCGGACGAACGCCGGTTCGGGCGGCGGCGTTTCGCCCCGGGCGACGGCGTCGAGCGTGGCGCCGGCGCGCAAGGAATTCCCTTGCGTCAGCTGGAAGACGCCCTCGGCGGTGACGAGATCGCCCACCGCGTCGGCCGTCGAGGCGAGCGCGTCGAGCAGAACGCCCAGCGCCTCGGCATCGGGCGAGCCCGCATCCGGAAGGCCCTTTTGTCCGAACGGAACGGCGCCGGCCTCCCACTTTCGCACAAGGACCATCCCGTCCACCACGTGCTGGACCTCGATCGATTCCATCGCCTGCAGCGAGGACGTCGCCGTGTACTTCTCGCGCTGAGCTTCCTCCAGCTCCTCGATGAGATTCTGCACCTGGACGATCTCGGCCTCGAGCTGGTTGATCGCGTTCTGGAACTCCCGGTCCAGCGCCTCCAATTCGTTCTGCCTGGCGTTTCGCTGACTTTCGAGGGAATTGATCTCCGACGTGACGGCGCTGAGCTGGCTCTGCAGCGGAGCCCGATCCCTCTTCAGGTCCTCGATCCGACCCTCCTTCTGCTCGATCTGAACCGTGAGCCCGGCAATGTCGGCAAGCAATTCCTGGATGACCTCTTGTTTGTGGCCGGGTATCCCCTCCAGCTGGTCCCGCAGGCGCTGCCGCTGACTCTTGAGACCCGAGATCTCCTGATTCAGGCTCACGATCTGCCCCGAGATGCTGCCGATCCTGCTGCTGAGGGAAGACCGCTGCGACTTCTTGCTCTCGATCCGGCTGTTCAGCGATTGGATGTCCGCCGACAGTGCCGCACGTTCTTCCCGGTGCCGTCTTTCGAGGGCCTCCATCTCGTCGTCGAGGGTGGCCTTTCGGGCCATCGCTTCGTACAGCTCGCCGAATGGAGCAACCAGGCGGAACGGACGGATGTAGCGGGCGAGGCCGTTCTCGCGAAGGGACCGTTCGAAGCGGTAGCCGAGGAGGGCGCTCAGAGGCTGTCCCCCCCGTACCCCGTCGAGCAGCCACTCGGCGAGGCGAACGCGATCGGAAGAGAGGTCGATGGCGAAGGGAGCCGAGGAGGACGCGTTCTTGTAGGCCAGATAGCCGCTACGGAGGATAGC
>CAZXHQ010000281.1:0-5543 GCA_964640145.1 uncultured Rhodothermales bacterium
GATGCCTCGCCTCCTCCCTGCCGTCCGATACAGTCCGGCCGCTGATATCGGGACCGGTCGCGACGGCGGCAGCGTTTAAAAGTTGAAGGCTGAAGCTTCTTTCGAACCCGGCACTCGATCAGAAACCTTCAACCTTCAACCTTCAACCTTCAACCGTCAACCGTCAACCTTTTGCCATGCTCGACCTCGTCACGCTCATCGGTACCCGTTTGCCCCGGGCGGCCGCGCCATGGTTTCCGGACGTGGCGTGGCGGATCCCCACCCGGGAACGGATCGCTTATCTGACGTTCGACGATGGACCGAACCCGGATCTCACCGAGCGCATCACCGCCATCCTCGACCGGCACGATGCCCGCGCGACGTTCTTTCTGGTCGGCGCCCATGCAGAACGGCATCGGTCCCTCGTTCGGCTGCTTGTGGATGCGGGCCATACGGTCGGCAACCATACGTATTCGCACGTGGATGGATGGCGGACGAAGGCCTCCGAGCTCGCCGAAGAGATGGAGCGCACCACGGGCGTGCTCGAGGACGCCGCGGGGCGGCACATCTCGTGGATGCGGCCGCCCTACGGCCGCTTCACGCGTCCCATGCGCAACTGGTGCCGCGCCCGCGGCCAGACCTTGACGATGTGGGACGTGGGCACGGGAGATTACCTTAAGCGCGTAGACGACCGCCACGTGCTGCGGCACGTCGAAGCCTACATTCGCCCCGGGTCGGTCATCGTGCTGCACGACAACCCCTGCTGCGCCGGCACCACGCTGCGCGCGTTGGGCGCCGTGCTCGAACGGCTCACGGCGCAGGGGTGGCGGTTTCCGGCACTGCCGGCAGGAACCTGATCGCATGGCCGCTCTCCCTATCATACTGGTCGCCGCATACGCCTCCGCGGCCGGCCTGATCGCGTGGCGCGCCCATACCGACGCAGCGCGCACTCCCCGCCCGCACAATCCGCCGCAGGTCAGCGTTCTGATCGCGGCGCGCAATGAGGAAGACGCGCTCGGTCCCTGCCTCGAAGCGCTCGCCGACCAGTCCTACCCGCCGGATCGCCTCGAGGTCGTCGTGGCCGACGACCATTCGAGCGACGGCACGGCCGCCGTAGCCGAGCGAGCCGGCGTGCGGTGCATCCGGCTCCAGGGACCGGACGCAGCAGGGAAGGCCGCGGCCCTCCATGCGGCCTATTCGGCAGCGCGGGGAGACATTCTCCTTACCACGGATGCCGACTGCCGGCCGCCGCGCGACTGGGTGAGGAACCTGGCGGCGCAGTTCGACGATCCGGACGCCGGCGTCGTGTGCGGGGTGACCTCCGTGCGTCAGGGCGACCGGCTGAGCGCCGTGCAGGCTCTCGACTGGGCGTTGCTGCTCACGATCGCCGCGGGTCTCTCGGCGCTTGGCAAGCCGCTGACGGCGATGGGCAACAACATGGGATTTCGACGCGAGGCGTACGAGGCCGTAGGCGGCTTTGCCTCCCTGCCCTATTCGGTGACGGAAGACTATACGCTGTTCCGCGCCGTGCGGCGGCATGCGCGGTGGCGTGTTCGCCTCGTGCTGGATGCGTCGCTGGAGAACCGCACCGAACCGCTGCGTACGCTCCGAGACGTCTTCTCGCAGCGGCGGAGGTGGGCGCGCGGCGGACTGCATACGGGTCCGGCCGGCTATCTCCTCTATCTGTTCGTGTGGATGGTGCACGCATCGATCGCCGCCGGCCTGATCCTGGCTCCGGGTGCAGGCCTGGCCGCACTCGCCGTGAAGAGCGGCGCGGACGCGGCCGTACTCCATACGGCCGCACGGCACGTCACGATCAGGCGGCCGTGGGCGAGGTTTCCCCTCTTCGAAGCCTACCTGTTCGGCTACCTGATCCTGCTGCCGTTCAGCCTCGCGGCGGCACCGACCATCTCCTGGAGAGGCCGGCACTACTGACGGTCAGGGTGCGACCGTGGCTTTGTACGCGTCGCCGACGACTACCTTCAGGGAGGCCGGCACGACCTCCAGCTCGACCGGTTGCTTGGTGACGAGCTCCCCGTCGAGGTTGAACCACATGCCGGGGTCGGACTCGGCGCGCACGCGACGCGCGCGGTACGTGTCCACGATTGGGCTTGCGGCCAGGTTCCCCGCAACCAGTCGTGTGGCCACGTCCGCCAGCTCCATGACGGACCCGTCGCGGATCACGACCACGTCCAGCAGACCGTCCTCCGGATTTGCCAGCGGAGCCACACGTTTCCCGCCGGCCACCGTTCGGCCGTTGGCGACGATGAGGTTGAGCGCCGAAAGCTGCTTCGGCGCCTCGTCGTCGAGCGTCAGATAGGTGTCGTAGTCCTGCAGATCGGGCAGGACCGTTGCCGCCCCGATAAGGTACGCGAGCGGCCCCCAGCTCGCCTTCATTTCGGGGGTGAGGGCCTCGTCGACCTGGCCGCTGAATCCGCCCGCGGCGACATTGATTCCGTACACGTTGCCCTCCGGAGATCGCATCACGAAAACGTCCAGCTCGCGTCGTGTCCCGATGGAGAGCAGCTCGAGTGCCGCATCGCGATCGTCCGTCGGCACGGCCAGCATGCGAGCGAGGTCGTTTCCGGTCCCGAGCGGCAGAAGGCCCAGCGCCGGCCGGTCCCCTTTTACGCGCATGAGGCCGTTCACGACCTCGTTGACGGTACCGTCGCCGCCCGCCGCGGCCACCACGTCGTAGCCTTCCTCGGCGGCCTGCTGGGCCAGATCGATGCCGTCTCCCTGCTTTTCCGACGTCCAACACGCGACCCCGGCCCGCGCCTCGGCCGCCTCGACGAGCGCCGCCGCCTGGCCGGCCGAGCCGGCATTCTCGTTCACAATCGCACAGATCTTCACGGGGTCTCGGGTTTGGTGGGGGATGCGTGCTGGAATGCGGAGGGCGGCCGCCTGCCGGTGCGGGCACTTCAGTCGAGAAGGCGGCGAAGCTCGTTGAGCTGAAGCAGCGCCTCTATCGGAGTCATTCGATCCGGATCGAGGGCTCGCAGCTTCTCCTTGAGCCGTTCGGCCACCGGATCGGGCTCGGCCTGAAAGAGGGACATCTGGAACCGGTCGCGATCCGCTTCAGGGACGGATGCGGGAGAAGGCCTCGCGGACTGCATGCCCTCTGCTCCTGCAGACGCGCCGTCGCGCAGGTGTTCGACGGCCAGCTGCTGGCTCTCCAGCGAGCGCAGGATCTCGCGAGCCCGCGAGATGACCGGCTCGGGCAGCCCCGCCATGCGGGCGACCTCGATGCCGAACGAGTGGTCGGCGCCGCCCGGCACGAGCTTTCGCAGGAAGATGATCCTGCCCTCGTGCTCCTCTACCTGTATGCGCGCGTTGCGGACCCGCTCGAATCGGTTCGCGAGTTCGTTCAATTCGTGATAGTGCGTGGCAAAAAGCGTGCGCGCGGCGACGTCCGGGCGCTCGTGGAGATACTCGACGAGCGCCCACGCGATCGACAGGCCGTCGAACGTGCTCGTGCCGCGGCCGACCTCATCCAGCAAAATCAGCGAGCGAGGCGTGGCATTGTTGAGGATATTGGCCGCTTCGTTCATCTCGACCAGAAACGTGCTCTCCCCTGCAGCGAGGTTGTCGGACGCTCCGACGCGGGTAAAGATGCGGTCGACGATGCCGATCCGCGCCGCCTTCGCCGGGACGAACGCGCCTACCTGCGCCAGCAGCACGATGAGGCCGGTCTGACGGAGGACGACGCTCTTGCCGGCCATGTTCGGGCCGGTAATGATAATGATTTGCTGCCCTTCGGGATCGAGATACGTCGAGTTCGGAATGAACGGCTCGCCGGCCGGCAGCGTCCGCTCCACCACCGGATGGCGGCCGTCTTCGATCTCGAGGCCGTGGCCGTCGTGTACGTCAGGCCTCGCATAGCCGTATCGAACCGCGACGTCGGCCAGCGAGCCGTAACAGTCCAGCTCCGCGAGCAGCTCGGCATTCCGCTGCAGCGCGTCGGTCTCCTCGGCGACCGCCATGCGGAGCTCGTTGAAGAGCTCCGCCTCCAGGCTTTCGATCTTGTCTTCGGCCGTCAGAATCTTCTCCTCGTACTCCTTCAGCTCGGGCGTAATGTAGCGCTCCGCATTGACGAGGGTCTGCTTGCGGATGTAGTCCTGCGGCACCTTCTCCTTGTGAGTGTTGGTTACCTCGAGGTAATAGCCGAAGACCTTATTGAAGCCCACCTTCAGCGACGAGATGCCCGTCCGCTCGGCCTCTTTCTTCTGCATCGCGGCGAGCCAGTCCTTGCCGGACCGGGCGATTCCGCGCAGCTCGTCGAGCTCGTCGCTGTATCCGTCGCGGATGAGCCCACCGTCGCCGATGGTCGCGGGCGGTTCGTCCACGAGCGCTCGATCAATCCGTTCGATCAGGTCGACGCAGAGCGTCAGGCGGCGGCCCGCGCTCTGCAGCGCCTCACACGACTCGTCGGCAAGCAGCTTCTTGATGGGTGGGATCTGCTGGAGGGTCAGCTTGACCGCCGTGACGTCGCGCGGCGTCGCGCGGCCCGTGGCGGCGCGTGCGGCGAGGCGTTCCAGATCGCCCACGTGGTCGAGCTCCTCGCGGAGCTGCTCGCGCAGGGTACGCGACCGGTAGAGCGCCTCCACGGCGTCCAGCCGGCGCTCGATCGCCGCTACGTCGCGCAGCGGGCGCACGAGCCATTGGCGAAGGCGTCGGCCGCCCATCGCCGTCTTCGTCTGGTCCATGATGCCGACGAGCGTTCCTTCCTGGCCCTCTTCGCGTAGCGACGTGATCAGCTCCAGGTTTCGTTTCGTCTGCGGATCCAGGGCCATGTAGTCCTCACTCTCATACCGCTTGATGGTGCGGACGTGAGGAAGGCGGCCCTTCTGCGTGTCGCCGAGATAGTGAAGCGCCGCCCCGGCCGCGACGACGCCCAGATGCATCCCATCGACGCCGAATCCTTTCAGGGAATGCGTGCCGAAATGCTGCAGCAGCGTTTCCTTGGTGAAGTCGTGACCGAAGACCCAGTCCTCCAGCCTCGTCACCGTGAACGATCCCCGCGGCAGCCGGTCTTGCTGCTTCTTCTCGACCAGAACCTCGGCCGGATGGACGGTCTGAAGGAGGTCGTCCAGCTCCTCCGCGGCGGTCTCGGTCGTATAGAACTCGCCCGTCGAGGCGTCGATAAAGGCCAGGCCGACCTCGGCATCGTCCCAGCGGACAGCGGCCAGGTAGTTCGACCGCTTGGGGGTGAGCAGGTGGTCGTGAAACGAGACGCCCGGCGTCACGACCTCCACGACGTCCCGCTTGACGATGTTCTTCGACTGCTGGGCGTCTTCCAGCTGCTCGCAGACCGCTACCCGGAGTCCGGCTTCGACGAGTTTCGGAAGGTAGTTGTCGAGGGCGTGATGCGGAAAGCCCGCCAGGGGAACGTCGTGCGCCTTCCCGTTGGCGCGCCTGGTCAACGTGATGCCGAGCAGCCTGGAGACGCGTTTGGCATCGTCGTCGAAGGTCTCGTAGAAGTCGCCCATCCGGAAGAGGAGAATGGCCTGCGGATGGCGCGACTTTATCTTGTAGTACTGCCGCATGAGCGGCGTACGGCCCTT
>CAZXHQ010000282.1:0-1133 GCA_964640145.1 uncultured Rhodothermales bacterium
GACGTGTGGATCCGCGGATTCAATCCGGGACGCGACACGTCGAGCCTGGCCATCTGGACGGGCACGTTCGACCTGACGAGCCAGCTCAATCGCTTCATGCAGGTCAAGACGGGCGTGGAATACGAGCTCAGCAACTACGACATCAACCACGGCCTCTACGACCCCTTCCATCCGCATCACGAGAATCCGAAATTCCGGTGGAACCGTGAGCCGGCGAAAGGGGCGGCCTACGGCCAGACGAAGCTGGAATTCCGCGGCATGGTTGCGAATCTCGGTATGCGCCTGGACTACTTCCACGCCGGTGGGGACTGGTATAACTACAGCCCCTACGACCTGCGGCTGGCCGGCGGCGGGCAGGAGGTGCTCGACGAGTTCGACACGGAACCCACCGAACAGCTCATCACGCTCAGCCCGCGACTCGGCGTTTCCTTCCCGATCACGGACAACAGCAAGCTGTTCTTCAATTATGGACACATGCGCCAGACGCTCGATCCGCGGTGGCTCTACCAGGTCCGCGTAACGGACCGCGGCGAGATTCGCGAGCTGGGCAATCCCAACCACCCCATGCCGAAGACCGTAGCCTACGAGCTCGGCTACGAGCAGAACATCGCCGACCAGTTCCTGCTCCGCCTCGGCGGCTACTACAAGGACGTGAGCAACGAGCAGCGGCACGTACAGTTTACGAGTGCCGACGAACAGGTGAATCTGGGCGTACGTTATCCTTTTAATTATCAGGACGTGCGCGGTGCCGAGGTGACGTTGACGAAGAATCGTGGAGACTTCATCCGCGGGTTCGTCAACTATACCTATCTGGTACGCAAGTCGGGCGACTTCGGCTATCCCTTCCGGTTCGAGAACGAGGTCACGCAGACGCTCCGCGAGGAGCAGCACCGCAATCCGCAGTTCCGGCCTGTGCCGGAGCCGTTTGCGCGGTTCGACGTCGAGTTCCTCGTCCCCCAGGACTTCGGTCCCACCGTGGCCGGTCTGCAGCCGCTGAGCGACTGGCGGGTCTCGTTTCTGGGCGACTGGCGATCGGGCGAGCGGTTCACGTGGGTAGGCGGTCAGGGCGCCACGATCGAAGGGATTAATAACAACATGAAGTGGAGGAACTACTACAACCTCGATATGCGCCT
>CAZXHQ010000282.1:1233-5530 GCA_964640145.1 uncultured Rhodothermales bacterium
CGCGGCTGGGCGACCGCTACGGCCCGCTCTATGCCGTACGCGGCGCCGGCGACGACGTCACCTGGTACGTCTGGAACGAAGGTGCGGGCGCGTTCGAGAGCGCCGATCCCAACCGGGTCGACCAGGTTCTCGAGGACAAGGCCTACATCGACATGCCGGCCATTCAGTGGCGCCGCTTCCTGAATCCGCGGAACGTGTACTTCGGCCTGCGCCTCACCTTCTGAGATGGTCGCGACCGCTTGCGCACGTCAGGGCGGTTGAGTCCCCTGACGTGCCGCGACCACATGCTTCAGATCATTCCATCAATAGACCCAATCATGCAGTCTAGCTTCAAGCCCCGTACGCGATTCGGCGCGACGGTCATCCTGACCGCCGTGTTCATGCTCTGCAGCTATGGAGAAGCACAGGCCCAGTTTCTCATCAAGTGGATGGCCATCGGTGACATGCATATGTACTACACCGAGGCCGGCCTGCCCCACAGCGAAGACTATCGCGGCCACAACCTGCACTGGCCCGGGATTCGAGCGGAGCACGGCAACGTCCGCGGCTACGCGACCTGGATGGGAGCCACCGATTTTACGGATGAGGACGGCAAGACCTGGAACTTCAAAGTCGCACACGTCGGACCGCGCGTGACGGGCGTCGGTGAAGTCTTTCCGCAAGAGTTTTCGATGACGAGTCGCTTCGAGCCGCCGGTGACGAGGGTCGACGGACTCGAATCGTTCCAGCGGCCCATCGCCGAGAACGACCGGCAGGCCGATCCGAATCTTCCGGCAGAGCGCGTTATCGACACGCGCGTGAATTCGATCCTGGGTATTACGTCGGACCGTCGCGTCCTTGCCTGGAGCCACGAAGATCACCAGAACTATCATATCACGGAGTATACGTTTACGAATACGGGAAATACGGACGACGACGAGGAGATCGAGCTGCCGGATCAGACGCTCGAGGGCGTCTACTTCTTCTTCCAGAATCGCTATGCCACGAACCGAAGCGCCGGCTGGATTCAGGGCGAGGAGCAGGCCTGGGGCCGATTCCAGATGAACGATGCCGTCGGCGACGGGCACGAAGACTATGACGTGGACTTCCGAGCACAGTACTCCTGGCTGGGTCACACTGGCTACAGCAGAGGCCGGCAGGATATTGGAGACTACGAGACGACCGTCGGCGGGCCGGTCTGGAACGGGCATGACTGGCTCGTGCCGCGCGCCGACTCCCTCGGTCGGCTGGGTGCGAATAATTTCGTGGGCAAGGTATACCTCCACGCCGACGACCAGGCCTACGACGCCTCCGTCCCGAGAGGACAGCGCGTAAACGCGTCCGCCATCGACTATCCGGACGAGGAGATGCAGCCCCGAGTGATGCGCATGCAGTGGACGGGGCATGAGACGACGCACGTCAACGACCATCTGAGCGAAGACGGAAACCAGCTCGAATACCAGTTCATGTCTGGGGCCGATCTGCTCGAGGACCCCGCGAACGTCGGCGGCAACACGCGCGAGTATCCGCATCAGGCCGATCGCGTGCTGGCGCCTCTCGTCAACGACGGCAGTCCGACGAGCTTCAGCATCGCCGATTTCGCCGACCATTCGGGCGATCCCACCATGGGACAGGGCTCCGACGGATGGTCCTTTACGGAATCGTTCGGTCCGTACACGATAGGCCCGGGTCAGAGCGTGCAGCTCGTGATCGCCGAGGCCGTGGGCGGCCTGAGCTGGGAAGCCGAATTCGAAGTCGGCCGCAAGTACATGATCGAGGCGCGCGGCGACGACAGCGTGCCGATCGAGTTCGACGCGAACGGCGACGGCGTGATCGACCCGGATACGGAGCGGTTGACGAAGAACCTCTGGGTCCGCACCTCGCGTGATTCCCTGTTCCAGATGTTCGAGCGGGCGAAAGCCAACTTCGAGTCGGGCTACACCAGCGTCCCCGATCCGCCGCTCCCGCCGCGCACGTTCAACGTGAACTCGGAGTCCGGCCGGATTACGTTAAACTGGGAGACGTACGGGGGATCGCCTAAAGCCTGGGAGCTGTGGCGCGCCCAGAACCGGTTCGACGGACTGGCCATCGACGGAGGTAGTCCGGCCGATAAGTCGTATGCGACGAACCGGCACGTCTATGAACGCATCGCCAGGCTGGACGGCAGCGAGACGAGCTACGCCGACACGGACGTCACGCGCGGCCTGAGTTACTATTACTACCTCCAGGCCGTGGACGATGTCGGTGATCGCGAGCTGAAGAGCAGCCGCTATTACGCGCAGACCTATCAGGCCGCATCGCTCAAGCGCCCGCCGGGCTCGACGCTCGCCGACGCGCGCGTGGTTCCGAACCCGTTCCACCTCGGGGCGTCCGCCGATCTGCACTTCAGCGGCGCCAAGAATTCGCTGGCGTTCCTGGACATTCCGGGCCGGGCGACGATCCGGATCTACTCCGAGATCGGGGAGCTCATCAAGACGATCCGGCACGACGACCTCTCGGGTGACGAATTCTGGGATCTCCAGACCGAGTCGCAGCAGCTGGTCGTCTCGGGTCTGTACATCGCCGCGATAACCGACGATGACACCGGAGAGACAACGCTGAAGAAGTTCGTAATCATTCGCTGATGTGGCGTACGGCGCCGGCTGGTCGACTCGATCCGGGCGCGTATGGCCCGGCGGAGGCTGACGGCCGTCATTCGCGACCATACACAGGGTAGCCAGACAATGAAAGGACTATTTACGATCGTGAACGTGGAATTCTCTTCTATGAGACGGCCCTCTCGCATCGCGGTGCTCGCCCTTCTCGTCATCTTCGCGTCCGCCTCGACGGCGGCGGCGCAGGACGAAGAAGAACGGGACGCCCTGGAGCAGGTCGAAGTGAATACGACCAAGCGTGCCCAGACCGGCTTCAAGTTCATGCGCACGTCGACGAGTGCACGGGCGGCGGCGATGGGTGATGCCATGACCGCGATGGAAGCCGGCTCGATCGCGATGTTTTACAATCCGGCTACCATGGCCTACATGACGGATTTTGCCAGCGTCGGGGTGGGCGTTACGGAGTTCTTTGCCGACATCGACTATCAGTCGGGGAGCATCGCGCTCGCACCGGCGGGAGGCATCTACGGCGTCTTCGGCCTGTCGTTTATGAACGTCGACTACGGTGATCTCGAGGGTACCGTCCGGGCGGACAACGAGAGAGGGTACGAAAATTTCGGCCTGTTCAGTCCGACCGCTCTCATGGTCGGTTTCGGCTACGCGAACGCGCTGAGCGATCGTTTTTCGGTCGGTGGGAACGTGAAATATGCCACCCAGAATCTGGGCGATGCGCTCGTCGAGATGGGAGGGAACGGGTCCGACGGCGTCTGGCAGGCGAACTCGCAGAGCAGCGTCGCCTTCGACATCGGCGTGCTCTACGACACCGGTTTCAGAAGTCTGAAATTCGCCATGAGCGCGCGCAACTTCTCCCGGGAGATCACCTACCACGAGGAGAACTTCGAGCTGCCCCTCATTCTCACGATCGGCCTGTCTATGGACATGACGGATCTCGTCGCGGTCGATCAGACGACGCACTCCTTCGTCCTCGCCGTCGACGGATATCGACCGCGCGACTTCTATGAAGCGGTCAACATCGGCGCGGAATACACGTTCATGGATGTTCTGTCGCTTCGCGGCGGCTACGTATATCCCACGGACGAGCAGGGCATCAGTCTCGGGGCCGGCATCAATGCGGGCTTCACCGGTGTCAATCTCGGCGCCGACTACGCGTACACCAACTACGGCCTTTTGGGAAACGTGAACCGAATCTCCGTGCAATTCGGTTTTTAAACCCGGTCGTCGCCGACGGATGACGCCGCCCCGTCACGGAGAGCGGAACGGTTGGATGAGGGCGCCGTAAACTCCTCGCTTTATGGTAGTTACGTACATGTTACCGGGATGGCATGGTGCGATGGGGGATGCGGGTCGACGCCCTTCCGATTATTTTCGCGTTGCTGGTGATGCAGGGCTGCGGCCCGGCCGCGTCGGATGAACCGGACGGTGTCGACGAGCCGCTGTTCACGGACGTGACGGAACCGGCCGGCCTGCAGGACTTCGTTCATGAGACCGGTGCGTTCGGAGAGAAGTGGTTCCCGGAAACGATGGGCGGCGGCGGCGGCTTTATCGACTACAACGGGGACGATTGGTCCGATATTTTGCTCGTCGGCGGCGGAAGCTGGTCCGAAGACGTGCACGTACCGGCCGTTCGACTCTATCGCAATAATCAGGAAGGTACGTTCACGGACGTCAGCGAAGAGACCGGGCTCGCAGGCGTTCGGGCGTAC
>CAZXHQ010000283.1:0-5524 GCA_964640145.1 uncultured Rhodothermales bacterium
ATTCTGCGACGGGAGGAGGGACCGGCCCACCTCGAGTCCCTGCGCGTCGATACGCTCGATCCAAGGCTGCATGTCGGGATCAACTGTGCGGCCGTTTCCTGCCCGCGGCTCCGGCCGCGCGCCTTTACGGCGTCGAACGTCGATGACGAGCTCGACCGGGCGATGCGCGACTTCGTGCGAAGTGAGCACCACGTCCGCATGGACGGACGCGTGCTGGTGCTGTCTTCCATACTCGACTGGTTTGGCGGTGACTTCGATCGGCCGGAACAGCCGGCAGGCGATTTCCTGCTTGCTTACATGGCCAAGGATCGCAGAGACTACGCCGCGCTTCGCTCCCGGCTGCAGGGGAAGACGTCGGAAGAGATCAAGCACGACCGCAACGTTCGGTTCGAGTACGACTGGCGCCTCAACTCCGCACGGCCGTAACGTGCGCTCGGCCGCCATCGGGATTGCGTGCACTCCGCCGGAAGGTGCCATTCATACAAAAGCCCCCGAGCCGCTAGGACTCAGGGGCATTCGCCGAATGACGGATGAGGGCCGGCCTGAAACGCCGCGTGGCGCTATCTATCCGAAAAACCGCGACCCTTCTTTCCACCGCCTCCGCCTTTCTTGCCGCCGCCGCTGCCCTGCTCGCCCTTCTTCTTACCTTCCTGGCCCTTCTGGTTGCCGGTGTTCTTGTTTCTATTTTTTCCTTTACTGGCCATGATCCTCACCGTCGCTGTGTATGATTTCGTGCCGTTGCTTCTGAATCCTTAACGCGCGAGGGCGGGTTTTCTTCGGCGGCAGCGTTGGAATCACGTCAACATTACGCTTTGCGGACATCCGGTAAAATGACAGATGATCCTCATCACCGAGGCAACAGAATCCACCGGGGGCGGGCGTTGCTTCGCCTGGCGGCTGCCCTTCAGGTTCGCGGCCGACTCGAGGAATGATGCGTTGCCGCTCCGTCACAACCCGCGCCTCTCATATCGATCCGTCCGCCGATTCCGATGGGTTCGAACCGCCGCTGCTTGCCGTTCGGGATGCGGGAAGACGGATCGGCGAGAAATGGATATGGCGAGGCATTCAGCTCGTGCTCCAACCGGGTGATCGGCTTGGGGTCACGGGTCCATCCGGCTCCGGCAAGTCGCTCTTCTTCCGGGCGGTGGCCGGGCTTGATCGGCTGGATGAAGGCGACGTCCAGTACCGGGGCGCTTCGATCGAGCCGTCCAATCTTCCTGAGTATCGGTCGAAGGTGGTCTATCTCATGCAAATGCCGGCTCTGTTCGAAGGCACCGTCGAAGAGAATCTGCGTGCCGTATTCGATTTTCGCGTGCACCGCCGCCTCCACTTCGAAAGTGAATGGACGCGCCGCCGCCTCGCATCGCTGGGGCGAGACGAGACCTTCCTGCAGCGCCGTGCGGAGAGACTCTCCGGCGGCGAGCGTCAGCTCGTCGCGTTCCTACGCGCGCTCCAGCTCGATCCGGAGGTGCTGCTGCTAGATGAGCCGACGGCGAATCTCGATACCGAGGGCACCCGGCAGATCGAAGCGCTCGTTGCGTCCTGGCTCCGTGAGGACGGCATTCGCGCGGCGATGTGGAGCAGTCACCGAGGCGATCAGCTCGACCGCGTCGCGAATCGCCGGTTAGACATCACTGCATTCCACGAATAAATGGAAGGTAGCTATCTCCAGATCGGCTACGGCCAGGTGGCTCTTGCCGGCCTGCTGCTGATCGTGAACCTGGGGCTCTCCGTCGCGCTGCGGCTCGGGATGTCGCGGCAGCTCGCGATAGCCGCCGCGCGGATGACGGTTCAGCTGCTCCTCGTCGGCTTCGTCCTCGAATGGCTCTTCAGGCTGAACCGCCCATTGCCCATTCTGATCATGGCACTCGCCATGGCCGGACTGGCCGGCGTCGCCGCCGTCAACCGCACGAAGCGACGATTCCCCGGAGTCTACTGGAACAGCCTGCTCTCGATCCTGGCGGCTTCTTTCCTGGTCACCGGGTTCGGGCTCGAAGGGATTCTCCGGGTCGAGCCCTGGTTCGATCCGCAGTACCTGATTCCGCTGCTCGGCATGGTGCTCGGAAATGCGCTTACCGGCATCTCTCTGGGACTGGACCGGCTCATGGAGGGGTGCCTTCAGAGCCGGGCTCTTATCGAGACCTTTCTGAGCCTCGGTGCAACCCGGTGGGAGGCCGCACACCGGGAGGTGAAAGAAGCGCTGCGCGTGGGGATGATCCCCGTCGTCAATTCCATGATGATCATGGGGCTCGTCAGTCTGCCCGGGATGATGACGGGACAGATCCTGGCGGGCGCCGCTCCCGTCGATGCCGTCCGGTATCAGATCGTCATCATGTTCATGATCGCCTCGTGTACGGCACTGGCCACGCTCGGCGTCGTGCTCCTTGCCTTCCGCAAGATCTTCTCCGACCGGCATGAACTCCGAGCCGACAGACTTGTGGCGCCGCGCAAGACACGCGCCCTTCGTCGAAGGAAGGCGCACGAGACAAAATGACCGGCCGTCCGCCCGGGCGACCGATCCGTGTCGACGTAAAAGTCCGGTTCAAGCGGTCCCTGTCGTGGTTTCGGCTCTTGCGGTCTGCCGCGGGGCTGCGACGTTCGACACGCCGTTGCCGACGATCACAAAATACAGCGCAATTGTCAACAGCGTCACCTGAAATTCCATGCCGCGTCCCTCGTTGCCCATGCCCATGTTCACGGAATTCCAGCCGTGCTGCAAGTGGACCATCCCGATAGCGCCGAGCATCACGACCGTGACGATGGCGCCCGCCGTCCGCGTTGCCCACGCCGGTCCCGCGCCGCCGACGAGGATCAGGATGCCCGCCGCAGTTTCCATCGACGCCAGCACCGCGATCATGATGGACGGCATCCCCATCATGTCGGACAGCATCCCGAGCGCCGGAAACTTCGTAAGGCCGTGATAGAGGAAGACGGCGGCCAGCGAGAAGCGAAGAAGCCAGTGTGCGTTAGGAGCGAGGCGGTCGAGTGTATTCATGATTGAAGATCGGTTGGTGACAGCATAGTGATTCGCCTCCAAGGGCGGGTGTGTATTTCAGTATATCAGAAGGGCAAACCGTTACAGGGCCATTTGAGCGAATGGAACGATTCGTCGTAACTCTGCAACGCTTCGATGTACTCAAGAGGTGATGGCAACCTCTGATTCTGTTGAGGCAAAATATTTATGTACGCTACCTTCGTACGCATCGTGGCACTATGTCTGCTGCTCGTCGGGAGCGCCTGTGCTCAGGACACGGAGCGCGTCGCCGAGGAGCGCTCTCACTGGAAGACCGATTGGGATCACCGTTGGATCGACCTGGCCGAGCTCAAGTCGGGCGGGCCTCCGAAAGACGGGATCCCGTCGATCGACAATCCGTCATTCGTTCCGATCGAGGACGCCGAGGCGTGGCTGAACAGCCGGGAGCCGGTGATCTCGCTGGTGATCGGAGACGAAGCCCGAGCCTATCCGCTTCAGATCATGACGTTCCACGAGATCGTAAACCATGAACTGGTTGGCGAGCCCGTTCTCGTTACGTTCTGCCCGCTCTGCTACAGCGCGGTCGTCTTTTCCCGCAAGGTGGAGGGCGAAACGCTGGCGTTCGGCGTATCGGGCCTTCTTCGCCATTCCGACCTCGTGATGTTCGACCGGAAGACGGAAAGTCTCTGGCAGCAGGTTACCGGCGAGGCGATCGTGGGCACGTTCACCGGGACCATTCTGCACCGCCTGCCCGCACAGATTATTTCTTTTGCACAGTTCCGCGAGAACTATCCGGACGGTCAGGTGCTCTCGCGGAAAACCGGTTTCGACCGGCCCTACGGCCGGAATCCGTACGTCGGCTATGACGACGTCGATCAGCGGCCGTTTCTCTATGACGGTCCGGTTGACGAGCGCCTTCCCCCGATGGAGAAGGTCGTCGCCGTCGGATTGGAGGACGTCTTTAAGGCGTACCCGCATCGGTTAACGAAGGAGCGGCGCGTGATTCACGACGAGCTGGCCGCGCGGCCCATCGTCGTCTTTCATGCCGAAGGAGCAGTTTCGGCGCTGGAGGCCGCCGAGATTGCGTCCAGCCGCGAAATCGGCTCGACGGGCGTCTTCGACCGGCGGGTCGACGGCCGAACGCTGCACTTCGACTACGAGGACGGCCGCTTCATCGACCGCGAAACCGGAAGCACGTGGACGGTCACCGGCGAGGCCGTCGACGGGCCGCTCAGCGGCGAGCGGCTCGAGCCCCTCGAGCACGGCGACTACTTCTCTTTCGCCTGGTTTGCCTTCAGGCCGAATACCCAGATCTATACGGAGCCGGCCGGCAGATAGCCTGCCGCTTCACCCCGCGGCTCTTGGCGTCCATTCAAGCGGGTGGAATCATTCCTCTTTCCGCTATAGCTTACAGCGCACCCAGGGCCTTCCTCACGGAACGCCGTTTCAGCGCCGGATTCGCATCGTAATCGATGCGGCCGGCGTTTCTATGCGCGGTCTCGCGCACGGCAGCGGCTGCTGGGTGCCGCCGCATCGTTCCGCTTCCCGGATATAGCGACGTTATGACTCCTCGCTGCGCCTGGCGGGGCACGCGCCTTGACCTCGTAGTACGGTCCGAATGTTCGAAATGATGTGCTTAGTGGCGACGATAGCCTGGCTCCTGCTCACCGGCGGCGACCCGGCCGCCGAGCGCGCAGACGTCTTCGCAGACGGTGAGTCCGTCGCATCTTCGCCTGGCGATACGGTGGTGATCAGATCCACCGGCGTCGAGCTCAGCTATGACGTCACGGAGATACGGGCACCGGCCGGAGACACGCTGACGGTCCGATACGATAATTCGCGGGGCGAAATGATTCATAACTTCGTGCTCGTACGAAGCGACGAGGACATTACGCCCGTAGGCAGCGCGGCGCTGGAGGCCCACCGGAACGAGTACATTCCGGAGGATGAAATGGAGCGCATCCTCGCCTACAGCCGGCTCGTGTATCCAGGCGAGACGGTCGACTTATCATTCGTGGTGCCGCCGCCGGGCACGTATCCCTATATATGTACGTATTCCGGGCATTTCACGATGATGCAAGGTAGACTGATATCCACGGAGTGAAACGCCGTCGACAGACCCTATCCTGGCCACCTGTGAAAGTCGGCACCGAGGAATGACGGCACGGTAATTCGGCACAGGGCCTGACCGCGCAGCTGAATGCGTAGCGCAGTAAAGTGAGATGCCATGATGCGAACGACGACTCTTCCGATGCTGTGTGCCGCCTTGCTGGGCCTGACGGTCCCTGCGGAGGCGCAATTTTTCGGCCACGACAACATGAACCGTATGGAGCACGGTCCGTTCGTGTCCAGCACCATCTCCGTGGATCCGCTCTCGCCCCGGGGTATCCTCGCTCACAAGGGCATCGCCGTCAAGCTGGATGCGGATCCCGGTGCAATGCTGGTCTTCGACACGGATCTGCTGCGCGTCGCAGCGGCATGGACCGGCGGTCTGCTCCGCTGGTATCCGGCGCGCGACGGCCTCGAGCAGTGGCCGGGCCCTGACGGTTT
>CAZXHQ010000284.1:0-2445 GCA_964640145.1 uncultured Rhodothermales bacterium
CGCCGGTTCGCCAGCGGATGAGCCACTGGGCCACATACTCCAGGTTCTCGAAATGGAAGGTCACGCGCACGTGGCCGTCGGTCTCCTCTTCGGCGTCTATCTCCGCGGGAATGCTCCGCCGGGCCCATCGGTAGACGTCCACGTCGAAGCGGACGACGATGCGGCGGCGCTCGCCGCCGCTCTCCTTGACGAACTCGGCCAGGTCGAAACCTTCCGGCTGCTCGAACCGCTCAAAGAGCACGTGCATCTCGCGGATGTTGTCGAGACGAAAATTGCGTACATCGCTGCGCAAGTGGTCGTAGGCGATCAGGTTCCAGTGGTCCGTGTAGTAGACCAGTCCAAGAGGATCGACCTTCCGCTTCGTAAGCTCGTTGCGGCTCTGGACGTAATACTGCATGATCACCGAACGCTGCTTGGCTACCGCCTCACTCAGCTCATACCAGCTGCCCTGTTCCTCACCCTCGTCGTCCGGCGAGTAGAGCCAATAGGGGTCCAGTACCGTCCGGTCCTTGAGCGTATCGATGTAGTCGCGAACCTCCTCCGGCAGCACCGAGGTGATCTTCAGCTCCACCTCGTCGGCGTCCTTCCGCAGAGAAGCATCCGGTTGCAGCTTCATGAACTCCGTCCCGATCAGCAGGGTCGCCGCTTCGCGCGCCGAGAGCATCAGCGGAGGCAGCTGGTAGCCTTCGAGTATCTCGTATCCTCCGCCCTCGGCATACGTCAGCGGTACGCCGGATTCGCTCAAGGCTCGCAAGTCGCGAAAGACGGTGCGGCGGCTCACCCCGAAGTGCTCTGCGAGCTCGCGCGATGACATGTTGGGCCGATTCTGCAGCAGCAGGATGAGCGCGAAAAGACGCTCGGTGCGATTGAGAGACCGGTCCGAGTTGCTCATCTGATCGAAAGTCGTCGCCGACAGGTGGGATGTCTCGCAATGCGCCTGGCCTTCGTGCGCCGTGTCCCCAGCGGGGCCGTACCGGCGAGGCATGTATCAACGGCGCCGCTCGGCCTCAGGTTCGACCGGGCCACAGGCCAGGATGGCCTTATCGCGAAAGAAAGGGTCATCGGTAAAACGCGAAATGCGGATCTGCTCGACGTCCGCCTCGACCTCCCGTACTTCCTCCTCCAGTCGCCCCCCTTTCAAACAGACCAGTCCGGGACGCCAGCACGCCTCGTCTACGTCGAGCGCGGCCGGCGGCGTGAGCCGGCGATGCCAGGCCCAGAGGTCCTTCAGCGGCGCCGTCGCCCGAGAGACGGAGTACGACGCCGTCCCCTCGAACGCTTCCGCCCTGCCCTGGCGGGCTTCGATATTATCGAGCCCCAACCGCCGAGCCATCGCGCGGACCGCCCTCGCCTTCTTGTGGACGGCATCGACGGCGACCACGTGGACCTCCGGCAGCGCGATGGCTAACGGAATCGCCGGCAGCCCCCCTCCCGTTCCCCAGTCCATCACGGTCGCCCCGGACGGAAATCGGCGATACGTCAAATAGAGACAATGGGTTATGTGATGCGTCCAGACGGACGCTTCATCCTCTCGAGAGATTAGATTGATGCGGCGATTAAAATCCAGAAGGAGACGCTCATACTCCTTCAAGAGCCGCCGCCGGCCCTCGTCGAGCCGTTCGAGAGGATTCCAGGACACGTTTTGAGCGGTGGTCAGGCTTCGACGGGCTCGTGGCTGCGAGCTGCATGTTTTTTCAGGATCACCATCAGCACCGAGACGTCCGCCGGACTGACGCCGCTGATGCGTGAAGCCTGGCCC
This sequence comes from uncultured Rhodothermales bacterium, assembly GCA_964640145.1. Lineage (GTDB taxonomy): Bacteria > Bacteroidota > Rhodothermia > Rhodothermales > VXPQ01 > CAZXHQ01. The sequence continues at coordinate 1,760 of CAZXHQ010000284.1, forward strand.
AGGTTGTCCGGCCGAATCTTCGAGAGCTTCTCCCGGGCCTCCATCGTGATGTTGTCCACGGCGTGATAATCGAAGTCGTCGGGGATCAGGCGCGACTCCAGCTTCTCCATCTTTCGAACCTGCTCGTACTGGCGCTCGAGATACCCCTCGTACTTGAGCTCGATCTCGACAAGCTGGGCGGACGACTGCATGCCCGGCGTCGGAGTGACGAGCTCCGCTCGACGTCCGATGTGCGCGAGCAGGTCGTCGAGGCAAACCTGCGGCCGTTTTGCGAGCTGGATAAGCCTGTCGGGCTGATCGATCGGACTCGTGCCCGAGCGCTGCAGGAAGTCGTTCACCTCCGCGGGCGCGACCGTCGTTTGCTCGAGCGCCCGCCGCGTCGCCTCTACCGCCGAGCGCTTGGCGACCATCCGGTCGTAGCGCTCCCGGGAGGCAAGTCCCAGTTCGAAGCCGAGTCCGGTGAGCCGCTGGTCGGCATTATCTTGCCGGAGCAGCAGGCGGTGCTCGGCGCGGGACGTGAACATGCGATACGGCTCGTCTGTGCCCTTGGCGACGAGGTCGTCGATCAGCACGCCGATGTATGCTTCGGAGCGCTTTAGGACGATCGGGTCGTCATCGCCGAGCCGCCGAACCGCGTTGATCCCGGCCATCAGCCCCTGTGCACCGGCCTCCTCATAGCCGGTCGT
>CAZXHQ010000284.1:2545-5494 GCA_964640145.1 uncultured Rhodothermales bacterium
TGGCGGTCCTTCTCGGAGAAGCGGTCGATCTTATCCTCTATCGACGGACAGTACCGGGGGCCGGCGCCCTGAATGCGTCCCGAAAACATCGGACTTCGGCCGAACCCCGTCCGCAGTTCCTCGTGGACGGCGGGTGAGGTGTAGGCCAGCCAACAGCTGATCTGATCGGCCGGAAGCCGGTCGGTAAGAAAGGAGAAGGGGGACGCCTTCGGGTCGCCGGGCTGTTCGTCGAGGCGGTCGTAGTCGATCGTCCGACCGTCGATGCGCGGCGGCGTGCCGGTCTTGAGCCGGCCGCTCTGGAATCCTCGTTTTTCGAGGGACGCGGTGAGACCTACCGACGCCCGCTCCCCCATTCGACCGCCGCCGTACTGGCGTTCGCCGATATGGATGACGCCGTTCATAAACGTCCCGCTCGTCAGGACGACGCATGGCGCACGAAATTCCTGATCCGTCTGCGTCCGGACGCCCTCCACACGGCCGTCTTCGACGAGCACCTCCATCGCCGTGTCGGACCGCATGAACAGATTCGGGGTGGATTCCAGCTCCTCGCGCACGGCGGCGGCATATTCCATCCGGTCGCACTGCGCCCGCGGCCCCCATACGGCGGGACCCTTACGTTGATTGAGCATCCGGAACTGAATGCCGGCGCGATCGGTCGCTCGACCCATGATGCCCCCCAGGGCATCGATCTCTCGAGCGATGTGCCCTTTACCGATCCCGCCGATGGCCGGATTGCACGACATCTGTCCGATGGTCTGCAGGTTCATCGTCACCAGAAGCGTCCGTGCGCCCATCCGGGCCGCAGCCGCAGCCGCTTCGGACCCGGCGTGCCCGCCGCCCACCACGATGACGTCGTACTCGAAATAGTTCACGAATTTTAACGGTTGAAGGTTGAAGGTTGAAGGTTGAAAGTTAAGGTTCTCAACTTTCAACCCCTCAGGGCGCTCTCCAGCGCTACTTGCCTATACAGAACCGCGAGAAGATCTGATCCAAAACGTCTTCGTTGGTGATCTCGCCGGTGATCGCGCCGATTTCCTGAAGGGCAGCGCGCAGGTCGGCGGCCAACAGATCGCCGGTGACGCCGGCGGCGAGGGCGCCCCCCGCGTTCTGCACCGCCTCCAGCGCCCTGCGAAGATGGTCGCGATGGCGCCGGTTCGTCACGACCCTCGACGCCTCCGCCCGGCTGAGCTCCTCGCCTACGACATCGAGGAGACGGCCGAGGAGCGGACGGATCTCCGCTTCGTCATGGAAGCCGTCTCTCGCGGACAGCGGAATGGCTTCGCCGCATACGCCCTCCCCATCCTCGAGCAGATCCTTCTTGTTGGCGACTAGGACTACCGGCAGCGACTCGACGCCGCGCACCTCCGCCAGGAAAGCCTCCTCGTCGATGTCGAGACCGATGGCGGCATCGTACACATAGACCAGCACGTCGCTCCGATCGATGGAGCGTTCTGCACGCCGTACGCCCTCTGCTTCGATCGCGTCGGACGTATCCCGCAGGCCCGCCGTATCGACGAACCGAAACAGCACCCCCTCGATCTCGGCTTCGTCCTCGATCTCATCGCGCGTCGTCCCGGGGGTGGCGCTCACGATGGCTCGATCGCGGCCGAGGAGCGCATTGAGCAGGGTCGACTTTCCGGCATTCGGACGGCCGCCGATGACGACCCGGACGCCGTCTCGCAGCTTCGACCCCAGGCGGTAGGAGCCCAGCAGCTCCTTGAGGAGACGTTCACTTCGCTCGAGAAGTGCCCCGAGTCGATCTCGGTCGGCGAATTCGACGTCTTCATCCGAGAAATCCAGCTCCAGCTCCAGAAAGGCGCACAATTCGAGCAGCTCTTCTCGGAGCTCCGTGAGCACGTCCGAGTAGCGGCCCTGCAGATGCGAGAGCGAAACCCGGTGTGCCAGCGACGAGGAAGCATGGATGAGGTCCGCCACCGCCTCGGCCTGCGCGAGGTCCATCTTGCCGTGAACGAACGCCCGCTGCGTGAACTCCCCCGGATCTGCCATGCGAGCGCCGAGCTCCAGGAGCCGTTCGAGAATGAGCTGCGAGGCAAAATCGCCGCCATGGCAGGAGATCTCGACGACGTCTTCTCCCGTAACGGACCGCGGCGCCCGGAAGAGCGTGACCACGACCTGATCGATGTCCGCCCCATCCGCATTCCCGATATAGCCGACGTGCGCCGTATGCGAGCCGGCTCCACAGAGGGCGGCGCCCCGGAAGCATGCGTCGGCGATGTCTACCGCCTGCGGTCCGGAGAGCCGGACGATGGCGAGCGCAGCCCGTCCCCGCGCCGTCGCGATGGCGGTGATCGTGTCGTTGGATTCGTGCATGGTGAGGCGAGCATCCGGCCCGAAGGGCGGGTGATCCGTCAGCGACACGGACGAAAGGCGTTACGATTTCGATTTCGCTTTCGCCTTGCGCCGCTTGGCGGGTTTCCGGCCGGACTCGTCCTTGGAATCGTCCTCCTCTTTCTCGTTTTCGATCTGCCAGTTTATGTACTTCTGCTGGGCCGCGGTCACGACGTTGTAGAAGAGATAATAGAGGCTCAGTCCGGAAGCGAGGCGGTTGAAGATCGCGAAGATCATCACCGGAAAGACGTACGTGAAGATCTTCGCCTGAGGATTGGTGGAGGGGTTCATCTGAAGCCGCATCTGAAAGATCATCGAAATGCCCATCAGCAGCGTGAAACCGGCGACGAAGTCGCCGTAGAGGGGGATGGTAAAGGGGAGCTGAAGGATGGCGTCGGGCGCGGAGAGATCGTGGGCCCACAGGAAACCCTGCTGGCGAATCTCCATCGACTGCGGCAGATAGAGCCACAGCGCGATGATGATCGGATACTGCAGGAGCATAGGAAGACAACCGCCGAGCGGATTGACCCCCGTCTCCTTGTACATCTTCATCATCGCCTCCTGCTGCTTCTGGGGGTTGTCCCCATACTTCTCCTTGAT
>CAZXHQ010000285.1:0-5477 GCA_964640145.1 uncultured Rhodothermales bacterium
TGATGCCGTCGTTCCGTTCCGGCGCGTCGACGACCAGGCAAATCCGGACGTCGCCTCGCGGGCCGATTGCAGCTCCTCCTCTCGCCAGATCCGTGCTCCTCCCGCAGTGTCCTGAACCGTCTCCGGCCGTTTCGGTCGATCAACCCACGTCGCGACGCCGTCGCGACGGTTCGCAGTCAGGACACAAACCGTTCGCGGAGCCATGTACGCATACGCCAAAATACTTGTAGCCGTCGTTGCCCTTGCCCTCGTAACCAGCGCCTGTGAGAATCCAGTCGAGGACGATCACGACAACGACGACGAACACGCCGAAGCCGAAGGCCTCGTTCTGATGAGCGAGGGCAACGAGCTGGTCCGCGTCGAGAGCGCGCAGGTAAGCGATACGATGATCGTTGCGCTCGACGAATCGATCGATATCGAGGTCGAGTTCCTCGACGAAGATGGGGACCCCATCCACGCTGAGGACTTCGACGAGGAGTTTTCACTGGACTGGGAGGTAAGTGATGAGAATGCATTGGACGACGCTGATGTGGTCGTGATCACCGTCACGTCGACCGGTGATTGGAGCTTCTCCGTCGAAGGGGCGGCAGCCGGGGAGGCAACCCTCACGGTGAAGCTGATGCATGGTGAGCATGCGGACTTCACCACACCCGGCATACCCGTCCGGGTAGAGTAGGGGCATGCGTTTTTTCAGCCTGATCGTTGCCATCCTTCTCTCCGCCGCGATAGCCGCGACGACCGCCCGTGCCCAGACTACGGGCGTCGTCGCCGGCACGGCGATCGACGCCGAGACGGGCGAGCCGGTCGGGTTCACGCAGGTCCTCCTCGAAGAAGCGAATCGATCGGCGACCGCTGACCGGGACGGCTACTTCGAGATCCGTTTCGTGCAGCCCGATGCGTACACGCTCAAGGCCTTCCGCATCGGCTACGAACCGCTCATTCGGGCCGTTCGTGTAGAGGCCGGCGACAGCCTTCAGGTCACGCTCCGCATGTCGGTTACTCCGATCGAGCAGGGCGAGGTGATCGTCGAGGGCATTCGGTCTCCGGTCGAGCAGCTCGCCGATGCGGCTATGCAGGTCGAGGGCCGGAAGCTTCGGCAGAATCTCGGCACCACCATCGCCGAGACGCTCGACGACGAGCCGGGGATCGCCATGCGCTCGATGGGGCCGGCGCCCGCCCGGCCCGTGCTGCGCGGCCTGGGTGGGGAGCGCCTGCTCGTCCTCGAGGACGGCCGACGCACCGGCGACCTGTCGGCCACGTCTACCGATCACGCCGTCGTTGTGGATCCGCTCACGTCCGAGCGCATCGAAGTGATCCGCGGCCCGGCGGCCCTCATCTACGGCTCGAACACGCTCGGCGGCGTGGTCAACGTCGTACGCGGCTATATTCCCTCCAGCGTGCCGCGGAAGATCAACGTCGGGACGTCGCTGCAGGGACAGTCCGTCAACGACGGATTTTCGGGCGGTTTCGGCATCGACGCTCCGGCCGGACCGTTCGCCCTGCACGCCGACGGAAGCATCCGCGAGGCCGGCGACGTGTCGACACCCGTAGGCCCCCTCGAGAACACGTCGCTGTCGACGTACAACGGCTCACTCGGCGGAAGCATCGTCGGCGGCTGGGGCCACGCCGGCGTTTCGGGGAGCCATTATCAGTCGAGGTACGGGATTCCGGGTGGATTCGTGGGCGCCCATCCGGGCGGCGTCAATATCGAGCTGCAGCGGCAGCGGATGGAGGCTCGGGCGGAGGTCTTCGACCCGCTGCCCTGGGTGCCGCGCATCGAGCTCGACGGCTCCGTGTCGCGCTACGCGCACCAGGAGTTCGAGGCGGACGGCATCCTCGGCATCGAAATCGGCCTTCTATCCTATCACGCGGGCGCCCTGTTTCACACGCACCAGAACGGACACCGCCGCAAAGGCGCCGTCGGCCTGTGGTCGGAGTTTCGAGATTACGCCTCCGCCGGCTTCTCATTCACTCCGAACGCCACCGAGCGGACCCTGGCCGGATTCGGCTACCAGGACCTGCATTTCGAGGGCTTTACCGTGCAGGCCGGACTCCGGTACGACTATCGGACCGTCCGGCCGACTGTGGTCGACCGCGAGTCGGACGTGGGCGTCGTGCGGGCCCGTTCCGTCGGCGGCGTCTCGGCGTCGCTTCGAGGACTTGTGCACCCGTCGGAGCAGCTCACGGTGGGCGCCTCGGTGATGCGTTCGCTCCGAATGCCGGGGATCGAAGAGCTGTTTTCGGAGGGGCCGCATCTTGCCGCCTATTCCTTCGAGATCGGGAATGCCGACCTCGGCGTGGAGAAAGGCTGGGGAATGGAGGCCTTCGCCGAGTACCAGGGCGCCGTCGCCGCGGGCTCGCTGACGTTCTTCCACAACTACATCTTCGACTTTATCTATCCGAGGAATACGGGTGAGACGCACGTTCGGACGCTGCTGCCGATCTACCAGCAGACGGGCGCGGAGGCGCGAATGCTGGGTGGGGAGGCGAGCCTGACCGTGCGTCCGCTGCGCCCGGTGTCCGTAACGGGATCGGCGAGTTACGTGCGCGGTACGCTTACCGATCGCGACGAGCCGCTTCCGTGGATGCCGCCGCTGAGCGGAAAGGTCGACGCCTCGTACGACTGGAACAGCATGACCATCGGGGCCACGGTCGAAGCGGCCGGCGATCAGGATCGGGTCGGTGAATTCGAGGAGCCGACGGACGGCTATGCCGTTCTCGGCGTCTACGTACAGTATCACATTACAACGGGCCGCTTCCTGCATACGATCGACTTCGGGATCGAAAACCTGTCCGACACCGAATACAGGGATCACCTCTCGAGAGTGAAGAGCATCATGCCGGAACAGGGCCGAAATGTTAAGCTGCTGTACAAATTACTTCTCTAGGGCCGCTCCGCTGCTGAGCCTGCTCCTTCTGACAGGGTGCGCTGCGCAGGAGGCCGAGACGCGCTTCGTCACGACGATCGCGCCAATTCGGGCAGTCATGCAGCCTGTAGTGGGCGAACGCGTAGCCGTCCTCGTGCCGGCGGGCGCCTCGCCGCACACGTACGAACCGCGTCCCTCCGACGCGCGCCATGCGGCACGTGCGGTGCTCCTCGTGTATGGCTCGCCCGAGCTGGACGGCTGGGCGGCCTCCCTGGATGCCGCCGACCGTTTAGGCATCGTCGATCTGCTGCCCGATTCCGTTCGCCGCAGCGCCCACGGAGGCGTTGATCCGCATTTCTGGATGGATCCACTTGCGGTGCGGGTCCTGGCGCCCGTGCTGGCCGACACGTTGTGCCGGTACGACGTCGAACACTGTCAGAGCTTCAGACGAAACGCGGCGGCGTTCACACGCGAGCTCGACCTGGTGCACGACTCGCTGATGGCGCTCATGGCGCCCGTTGGAGGCTCATCGGTCTTGATGTCGCATCCCTTCCTCGAGTATTTCGGCCATCGCTACGGTCTCCGCATAGCCGGGAGCATCGAAGAACTGCCGGGCAGCGAGCCGACGCCCCGAGATCTCCAGCGGCTGCTGCGGGCAGCGCGCGCCTCGTCGCCGCGGGCGATCTTCACCCAGCCGCAGCATTCCTCGCGCGCAGCGGAGGCGGTGGGTGAGGCCCTGGGCATCCCGGTGGTGGAGCTCGATCCGGTCGGTGCCGCAGAAGACCTCTCCGATCTTCTCTACCTTACGGCGCAAACGATTCGCGACGCGTTGCTGGATCCGCCTGCTCCCCCGTGACCCTCGAGAGAAGATATCCGTTCCCCGTCGTGCTGGTAGACGATCTCCGCATCGCATACGGCGTGCAAGAGGCGCTGCACGGCGTCAGCTTTGAGGCCGCGCGCGGAAGCTTCGTGGCCGTGCTGGGGCCGAACGGCTCGGGCAAGACGTCGCTCATCAAGGCGCTCGTCGGTATCGTCGAGCCGGCACGCGGACGAATCCGCATTCTCGGACGACGTCCCGAACGCGTCGAGCGCGGCCTCGTGGGGTACGTCCCGCAAGTCAAGACGCTCGAACGTCGTTTCCCTGCCACGGCAACCGAACTCGTCGTATCCGGGCTTCGTGGGCGATGGCCGTTTTGGATTCGCGATCACGAACAGAACGAGGCCGAGGATGCGCTCGCACGCGTGGGCGCGGGACATCTGTCGCATCGTCAGCTGGCGGCGCTCTCCGGGGGGGAGCTGCAGCGGACCTATCTCGCCCGCAGCCTGATCCGGCGCCCGCACCTCGTCCTGCTCGACGAGCCGGCCACCGGTATCGACGTGGCCGGCACGTCCGACCTCTACGAAGTGCTGGAAGCCTACCAGCGGACGCACGACGCGACAATCATCATGGTCACGCACGACTGGAACGCGGCCTTCCATCATGCCTCTCACGTGCTGCTACTCAACCGGGAGCAAATCAGCTACGGGCCCTCCCGCCGTGTTCTGAGCGAGGATAACCTGCGCCGCGCCTTCGGTCACGTGGGGCACGAACACGGCATGTTCAGGTTGGGGGCCGACCGTGAGTGAGCTGCTGGACCTGCCCTTCATGCAGCGCGCCCTCGTGGCAGGATGCGTGGTGGGTTTTCTCGCCAGCTACTTCGGCGTGTTCGTCGTGCAGCGGCGTCTGAGCTTTCTCGGCGCCGGACTCGCCCATGCTGCCTTCGGCGGGGTCGCGCTCGGCCTGCTGCTGCAGACCGAGCCGCTCTGGATAGCCGTTCCGTTCACGATCATCGTGGCCCTCGGCATCAACTGGATTCGCGTCGGGACGGGCCTCACCGGAGATACGGCCATCGGCATCGTCTTTGCCGTCGCCGTCGCCCTGGGCGTCGTTTTCTTATCCCTCCGCGAGACGTACACGGCGGACGCCTTTACCTACCTGTTCGGTTCGATTCTCGCCGTCACACCGGCCGATCTGTGGATCACGCTCGCCGTCGCCGTCGCGGCGGCTGCATCGTGGCCGATGTGGAGCCGATGGGCATACGCTACGTTCGATGCCGAATTGGCGCGGGCGGACGGACTGGCGATCGGGCGCGACGACTACCTCCTTTCCGTCCTTCTCGCCGTAACGGTCGTCGTCGCCGTGAAAGTCGTCGGCATCCTTCTCGTAGCGGCGTTTCTCGTCATCCCGGCCGCCTCGGCCCGCCTGCTCAGCGCTACGTTCTCGCGGATGACCGTGCTTTCGGTCGGGCTGGGCATAGTGAGCGCGGTCGCCGGCCTCTTCCTTTCGTACTGGCTGGACATGCCGAGCGGGGCCACGATCATCCTGGTGCAGGCCGCCGCATTCGTGGTCACCGCTCTTCTCGCTCGACGATTCGGCCCTCCGGCGTGATCGTCTCATTCGGTCCGGGCCGCCGCGTGGGGAAGTTGCCGATCGCAACCTTCGGATCTCGATCTTTCGGCACGTAATGCACATGATCGCCGTGCGTGATCTCGACGTACGGCTGATCGCCGAAGGGGTCGACGGATTCACGGAGGACGGAGAAGAAGAACAGGATCGCGGCGATGAAGATC
>CAZXHQ010000286.1:0-4005 GCA_964640145.1 uncultured Rhodothermales bacterium
GCGCTCCGTGGAGGCGCGAACGTGTTCCTGGAGTGGCCGCCGACGACCTCCATCCGGGAATGCGCTCGCCTGGTCCGCCTGGCCGAAGAAGCCGGCCTCGAGGTGGCCGTGAGCCGGCCGCTGCGCATGGGCGTGCGAGACGTGTCCTGGCGGCCGCGCCTTATCTCGATGGAGATCGAAGGGGCGGACTCCATCACACATGCGCTGGCCGACGCCGTCGACCTGGCATGCGCCCTCGCCCGGAGCGGAAGCGTCCAGCGGGTGGAAGCGGAGGCCGTCTACGACGACGATCGCGTGCCGGTGGCAGCGGGACTGAGCGTCCGGTTTCACAATGGCGCCTTCGCTCAGGCACTAATTCGTGCGGGCGGGGCGTCCCAGGGCGTCCGGTTGTTCGCCTCGACGAGCGGTCGAGAAATCGAACGGATCGTCAAGGTCGATGCCGTCGCGCTCGCCGAGGAGACCCGCGGCATGCTTCGCGCCGTAGAAGAGGGACAGCCTCCGCCGCTGTCGGCACTGGATGCGCTGCAGACGCTCCGCATCGTCGAGCGCGTACAGGGCGTCCTTCGCTGACGGGACCTTGTGAAACCTGCTCTGCCTTCGCACGTCGATGACACGCCGGAAGCATCCGTAATCAGCCCGAACGCCCGCCGTGCCTCCGAAGACTGACATGGTCCCGAGCCTCGCCGATGACATCGCTCGTCAGCCCTACGCAACCGTTCTCCGCATCGTCGGGCGCGCGGCCGCCGCGGAGGGGATCGAATCCTACGTCGTCGGCGGCGCGGTGCGCGATTGGCTGCTGGAACGCGAGACCACGGATCTCGACTTCGTGACGATCGGATCGGGCACGGGCATCCGGCTGGCGGAGGCCGTCTCCGAGGAGCTGGATGGGCAGACCGTCCACGTCTATCCGAAGTTCGGTACGGCAGCCATTCGCGTGGACGTTCGGGAGGTCGACGAGCCCCTCGTGCTCGAGTTCGTCGGAGCCCGCACGGAAAGCTATCGCTCCAGCTCTCGCAAGCCGATCGTAGAGGAAGGGACCCTGCTCGAGGATCTCCGGCGGCGAGACTTCACCGTCAATGCGATGGCCGCTGCCCTGCTACCCGACCGATTTGGCGAGCTGGTAGATCCGTTCGGCGGCCTTCACGATCTGCACGACCGCTCGCTCCGAACTCCGCTCGAGCCGGAGGCAACATTCGAAGACGATCCGCTGCGGATGATTCGGGCGGCCCGCTTTGCTGCGCAGCTCCGCTTTCAAATCGTCGATGAGACCCGGGCCGCCATGCGGGCCAAGGCGGAGCGCGTCGACATCCTCACCCAGGAACGAATCACGGACGAGCTGCAGAAGATGATATGCGCTCCGGAGCCGTCGATCGGCTTCCGGATTCTCTACGAGACGGGCATTCTGGAGCGGATTTTCCCGGAGCTCGTCGAGCTGCAGGGCGTCGAGGCGGTGGACGGCCGTCGGCACAAAGACAACTTTTTTCACACGCTCCAGGTGCTCGACAATCTCGCCGCGATGACGAGCGACCGCGACTGCGAGGAGACCCGCTACCTGCGGTGGGCCGTGCTCCTGCATGACATCGGAAAGACCCGAACCAAACGGTACTCTCCATCGACGGGGTGGACGTTCCACGGTCATGAGGACGTCGGGTCGCGGATGATCCCCGGCCTGTTCAAGAAATACAGACTGCCTTCCGACGATCGGATGAAGTACGTCGAAAAGCTGATCCGCCTTCATCATCGGCCCGTCGCGCTCGTCGACGAAGACGTCACCGATTCGGCGGTGCGGCGTCTCCTGTTCGAGGCCGGCGACGACATCGACGACCTGATGACGCTGGTGCGCGCCGACATCACGTCGAAGAATCCGCGGCGGGTACAGCGATACCTGAACGCCTTCGATCGCGTGGAAGAGAAGCTTCAACGCGTCGAGGAAGAAGATCGGCTGCGCCACTTCGAGCCGCCGGTCGACGGCTACGAAATCATGGAGACGCTCGGCATTTCAGAGGGCGTCTCCATCGGCATCATCAAAGAGGCCATCCGGGAAGCCATCCTGGAAGGAGACATACCGAACGAACACGATGCGGCCTTCGATCTCATGATGGAGATGAAAGACGACGCACTTCGCCGGGGAGCGCTCTTCGAGGAAGTCGTGCGTGATCTGGAAGGCCGCGATCGCGCCGCGACGGGCGCGATCAAGGAGGCGGTTTTCAAAGGAGACCTTCCCGTGGAGCACGACGAGGCGTACCGGTATCTCGTGCGCATCAAGGACGCCGTCCTTGCACCTCGTGAGAATAATGGCGGCTGATCCCATCGGTCCGATGTGCAGGCTGCTTCCGTCACCTACGCGGAAAGGGCCGGGCGCTTCGAGACGGTGAACGCGGCTGGTTCGGCCGGGCTCGAACGCGCCGGCGAACACCGCCACTAAAAACACCGCCACTAAAAAGGCGTCGCGCCGTGCGAGGTCGAAAGCCGGTCCGTCGCGGCGCTTTTATCCGGGAGTGCTACGCCGCCGGCCGGCGTGGCGTATCTTCAGCACGCCGCACCGACGATTTGCTGGGCCTGCCCCGTTCCAAGAATGGCATCCGGAAAACGAGCCATCTACGCCGCGATCGCCGGAAATTTCGCGATTGCCGTGACCAAGTTCGTCGCAGCCGGGATTACCGGGAGCTCGGCGATGCTGACGGAGGGCATTCATTCGCTCGTCGATACCGGTAACGGAGGGCTTCTCCTGCTGGGCATCAAGCGGAGCCGGCGCCAACCCAGCCGGATGCATCCGTTCGGATACGGGAAGGATGTCTACTTCTATACCCTTATCGTCGCCATCCTAATCTTCGGAGCCGGCGGCGGCATTTCCATCTATGAAGGCATTCTTCACTCGCTTCATCCCGGCGAGTTGAGGAATCCAACCATCAACTACGTCGTCCTCGGCATCGCGATCCTGTTCGAGGCGTCCGTGTGGCTGATCGCGATTAAGGAGTTCAGGGCTATTCGCGGGGATCGTTCGTTCTGGGACGAGGTGCGCGAAACCAAAGACCCGACGACGTTTACCGTCCTGTTCGAAGACACGGCCGCGCTCCTCGGCCTTTTGATCGCCCTGGTCGGCATCTTTCTCGCCCATCGTCTGGAAATGCCGGTGCTCGACGGCATCGCATCGATCGGCATCGGGCTGGTGCTCTGCGGCGTGGCCTCGCTGCTCATCATGGAGAGCAAAGGCCTTCTGCTGGGTGAAAGCGTCGATCCGAAGGTCCGCGAAAGTGTCCAGCGTCTCGCCGACACGGATCCGGACATCGTCGAGGTGCACCGCCTTATGAGTATGCACATCGGACCGGAGGTCGTTCTGCTCAACATGGATCTCGTCTTCCGGGCCGACCTGACCACGGATGAGATCGAGCGGGTCGTCGACCGGATCGAGAAGGCCGTCCGCACCGAACACCGGAACATCCGGTTCGTCACCATCGAGGCCGCCTCGCTGGAACCGCCCGCGCAGCCGGCAGACTGAGCCGGCCGTTTGAGGACCGGTTCTTCAACAAGCTTTTAGCGCTGCACGATCTCTCGCAGGAGCGGCGCGAAGGCCTCGCGGCCCGCCTGCCGCTCTTTCACGCGAACGCGAAGGAGCGTCTGCCCCGCCGTTGCGAAGATGCGGTCCTTCCTGGCGTCATTCTCCGCTTGCCGGTCGGTGTCGTGATAGGGACTGTCCAGCTCGAAAAAATATCGAGGCCGGTAGGCGTTCTGCTGGTCGAAGACCACGCAGTCGACGATGCCCCGGAAGAAGAACTGCCGCTCGGCGGGTGAGAGCTCGGACCGGAGGCTCTCGAAATCGAGCACCGAGCTTAATGCGACGTTGGGATAGACGAAGTAGGAGGCGAACACCTCGCGCACGGCCATGAAGAACTCTTCTTCCTGCCGCGAGCGGAACAGGCTCGTCGTGTGGTCGACCTCGTCCCGCACCCGTGTCGCCTCGAGGCGAATGCGGTGGGCCTGAGCGTGCCGAGCCTCCTCGCGCAG
>CAZXHQ010000286.1:4105-5467 GCA_964640145.1 uncultured Rhodothermales bacterium
TCGGAGCTTTTGCCGGCCCACGGACGTAGCGTATGTCGACGCGATCGCCCCGCGTCGCCGCCGTAGCCGCCTCTCCCGTTTCCGGCACAACTCCGGCATCAAATGAATCGCATTCCGGCCGTCGTGCTGGCACTGGTCCTCGTAGGGCCCGCCGGTGCGCAGACCCTTGCATCGAAAGGCACCCCTTCTACGTTCGAAGTCGCGACCTGGAACATTGGATGGTTCGGATCGACGTCGAGGGGACCCTCCGACGAGATGCTGCAGCTTCAGAATGTGGCCCGCGTCATGCGCGAGTCGGAGATCGACCTGTGGGCCGTCCAGGAAATCGACGACGAAGGCCACTTCCGGTCGCTGATCGACGAGCTGGGGGAAGGCTGGAGGGGAGAGCTCAGCACGACGGGGTCCAACTTCAAGCTGGGGTACGTCTACCGAACCGACGTGGTCTTCGTCATTCAGAAGGGTGCCTACCTGAGCCGCTTCTCCCATGAGTTCGCGGATCGGCCTCCTCTAATGATCGAGGCCAACGTACGGTTGCCCGCCGACACCGTTCGGACGATCTTGATCAATCTCCACATGAAGGCGTTCGGCGATCCGGAATCCTTCGAGCGACGCGGCGACGCGGCATCCCGGCTCAAGGCTCATATAGAGTTCGACTTCGAGCATCGCCCCGTCATCGTGCTCGGCGACTTCAACGACCGGCTGACCGCATCCATCACTCCGGCGCGCCCATCGCCCTACCAGGCGTTCGTCGCCGACGCGGACCGGTACGCCTTTTTGACGTTCCCCCTCGACGAGCAGAACGTCCCGACGTGGTGCGGGTCATCCGGCTGCACCTCCGGGTCCACATTCGACCACATTCTCATCACGGACGAGCTTTTCGATGCCTACATGGAGGGATCCGCCGCCCGGTACGGAGAAGTCCTGGAGGCGATCGAAGGCTACACGAGCACGACATCCGACCACCTCCCGGTCTTCGCCCGGTTCCGCTTCTCCTCCAGCACCGCGGTCGAAATGCGTCCGACCGTGCGCTCCGCGCTCCGCGTCTATCCGAATCCTTTATCGGCTTCATCCCGTGTCGAATATACGACGGCCGGGTCGGGCCCCGCCGCCCTGGCCCTGTATGACGTGACGGGCCGAATCGTGTACCGCCGCGAGGCACCGTTTCGCGGTCCCGGCACGCATGCGTTTCGGCTGGACGGAACCGGTCTGTCGGCGGGCGTCTACCTCGCCGTCGTCGCACATCCGGGCGGCGTCTCGACGGCGCGCGTTCTCGTCGTGCCCTGACGCCGCACGCACAACCTTAGACATCACTTCGCAAATACGGTAGCATATGACCGCCGCTGCATCGCGCTCCGCGTCGTT
>CAZXHQ010000287.1:0-5443 GCA_964640145.1 uncultured Rhodothermales bacterium
AAGGGCGAAGGGTACTTCGATTTCGGCGCGACGTTTCGCTCGCCTGAGTATTTTCGGCTGCCGGCCGGCTGGCGGGATCTGTCGGCGGGGGAGCGCTCCCTGCCGCTCTTTCTCGTCGCCGAAGACGTCTCCCTGCTCTTTCGCGCGTACCTCGATCAGTGGCAGGTAGGTTGGCTGCCGCATGCAACGCTCCGGAACGCCGCCGGCGAAACGACGCTGGGCGGCGAGGCGCGGCTGCACCGCTCCCTCCGGTGGGGCCGCATGCAGGAAGCCTCCGGCCTCCCGGAGGAGCTCGTGGGCGCCGACGACGACGTTCGAGTCTATTCCTTTCGGGGAGAGAAGGCGATTGCGTCGGTCTACGGGCGCCACCTGTACAGAGATGGGGAAAGCTATGCCGTACAGGCCGACCTTCAGCTCACCTATCGGCATTACCGCGTATACGACGAAGCCTTCTTCGGACACGCCTTCCGGAAGCCTTATCTCTTCCTGAATCCCCGCATCGGCGTGACGGTGCGGCCGGAGCAGCCGCTGAGCGGATACGTCAGCCTCGCTCTGGCGAACCGCGAGCCGCGTCTGAAATCCCTCTACGACGGAGAGGAGGCCGGCGCCGGGTTCGAACCCCGATTCGAGCGCACTCCCGACGGGAGCTTCGACTACGACGCCGCGCTGGTGAGCCCCGAGCGCTTGGTCGACGCGGAATTGGGCGGCCAGTGGGCAGGGCGCCGGGCTCGGCTGGCGGCCAACCTGTACTGGATGGAGTTCCGGGATGAGATCGTGCCGAGCGGCGGACTGGATCAGTTCGGCGTGCCGCGCACGGGCAACGCCGATCGGACGCGTCACGTCGGACTGGAGGTGGAGGGCAGCCTCGCAGTTGCGCAGCCGCTCAGCCTGTTCGGTAACGCCACCGTCAGCCGGAACCGGATCGTGGACTTTACGGAGTACGTCTCGGGTGCAGGCGGTGCGACGCAGGCCCTGGAGCGCGACGGCAACCCGATCGCGGGATTTCCCGAGCGGATGGGCAATCTGGGCGTCCGATTCGACCGGGGAGGATGGGTTGCGCGCCTCTCCGGTCGCTACGTGGGCCGCCAGTATATCGACAACTCGGCCGCGGAGGCGGGCGATGCCTACGAGGTGGATCCGTACCTGCTCGTCGACGCGTCGCTACAGGTCGAGCCCTCGTTTGCCGGCGGACTTCGGCTGTCGGTCGACGTCAATAACGTGCTCAACGAGCGGGTCCTGCTCTTCGGAAACGTGGGCCCGACCGGCCCCCAGTTCTTTCCCGCCGCCACGCGGCACGTGTTCTTCGGGGCGAGGTATCGGGTGCGCTAGCATATCGTCCGTCGTCCGGATCGCTATTCGAAGTCGACCACGGCGCTGGAGTAGCTCACGTGGCTGGCATGCGCGGTCCCTTCCGATGCATGATCAGGTGGTAGCTTAAACCAAAACTCGCCCGACGGCTGCGATACCGCTCCCACTCTCGTATCGGCGAGGACCACGTTCGCGCCGGGCACCGGAGCACCGGAGGCGTCGACAACCCTTCCGCGCACGATGCGGTCCTCCCGGCTGAGCTGTTCGACTTGAAGCGCACTTCGTACAACCTGAGGCTGCCCGATCGCCTCGGAATCGGCACGTATGCGTGGGACGTCGGTGCTGCGCAGAATAGCCTGAACGTCCGCGACCGTTCCCGCCGAGGCATCGGAATCGACCCGTACCGATACGATGGACTCGCCCGTAAGCCCACTCCGCTGAAGGGCGGACTCCAGGCCTTCGATTTCTACAGGTAACCCGTCGACATAGAGACGATCGCTTCCATCGATATGAATTTGAATAGCCGCCTCGGTCGAAGGTGTCGGTTGCGGCGCGGCGCCATCGCCCAGCCTGAACGTCACCGGCAGCGACATTTTCACCTTCACCGCCTCGCCGCGCTGTTTGCCCGGCACGAATTCGGCAGACCGGACGGCCGTGAGCGCGGCTTCATCGAGGCCCGATCCGATCCCGCGCACGACCACCGGGTCAACGACTCGGCCCGCTTCATCCACGATGAACTGCACGATCACGCGTCCCTCGACGCCGGCCTCCTTGGCAAGCTCGGGGTAGACGAGCTTCTCCCGAATCGACGCCAGCCCGCCTACGATCTCGGGCATCTCTTCGACGACGACGAAGACGTCTTCGGAAGACTCGCCCGCCTGATGGGCGGCATCGGGCTCCGAATTGATCAGCGTATCGGAGCACGCCACGACGAGGACGCCCGCAGCGAGCAGCGCGGCAAATATCATAAGACCCATTTGCCTGGACCGGTTGATGCCGTGTTCACTAAGGAATGTCTGCATGGCTCGGATTCGATGTGTTAGTTGACGATCTCTGGAGAAAATGCCCACGGCCAGGCTGCGCTCCGAGACCTGGACGGACGAATAGCGATACAGCAGGCGCGCATAGGCAGACCGGTCCCCCGTGCTCGCGACGACGTCCGCGTCGCAGGTGATCTCCCGGAGAACGATCGTATCACGGCGGAGGAGCGTCACGAGGGGATGGACGACGAAGAGGGCGCCGATGACGTGTTCGACCAGCTGGAGCGCGAAATCGCGCCGCCGGATGTGGATGAGCTCGTGCGTGAGCGCAAAACGCAGGTCGTCGGCGGACTCGATCAGATCCCGGGGAAGAACGATGTGCGGCCGCGCCCACCCAATCGTACACGGCGACGCGGTGTCCCGGAGGCTCACCGATACGGCGCGCCGAACGCCGATGCGGCGGGCCAGACCGTTCACATGACGGACGAGCCACTCCGGATTCGACGCGGACGGACGGACCGTTCGGAGGTCCGCCAGGCGAAACGCGAGCACGCCGGTGCGCCACCCGGCCGGCACGAGGGCGAGAAGAAAGGCGACGCCCGCCGAATGCCACACCGTCCACGAAATCGCGTCCGCCCCTTCCGCCGGCGTGACGGTGATGACGGCTGGAAAGGTGAGAAAGGCTACCTCATGGGTCGTCAGGGACAGGAGCAGGGCCAGCGCCGCCGCCCCCGCCAGACCGAGCGGGAGGGAGAAAATCAGAGCCACCAGCGTCCAGTACCGAACGTACGGTGAGAGGTCGTCCCTGACCTTCACGAACACGTAGACAGGCAGGGAAACGGCCGTCCAAACGAGCAGAGGCAGCCAGATGCCTTCCAGACTCCAGCGGCCGAGTTCGGCCAGGGCCTCGAGGCGGTGCAGGTCAAGTAGGTCCATCTTCCTCCTCCATCTCTCGGATCATCTCCAGAATTTCTCGACGCTCCTCCTCTGAGAGGTCTTCCGACCTTACGAGCGTCTGGACGAGCGCAGCCGGCGAGTTGTTGAAGACCTTCCGCAGGAGGCTGCGGAGGACGCTGTGCTGGACGTCTTCGGCCGTTTCCTTCGGATAGTAGATATACGAGTTCCCCTTCTTGTCGTAGGCGAGATATCCCTTGTCGGCCAGGTTCTTGAGCACCGTCATCACCGTCGTGTAGGCGATCTCGCGCTTCTCGAGGATGCGCTCCCGCACGTCCGCCACCGATGCCCGCCCGAGATCCCAGACGTGCTGGAGCACCTCCATCTCCGTCTCGCCGAACGGCGTCAAGGATTTCTTCCGCATGCGGTCTCCGGAATTACTAGCTAAATAGTATTCACTACTATGTAGATAGTACATGCTGGGCGGGAAAGATGCAAGCGGCCTTGCGAAATAGGTTCATTCGTCGGAGAGGTGGTCGTAGGGGTACCGGTGCGTCAGCCTGTGCGGATCGCTGCCGGACATGTAGTGCAGCCAGAGACAGGCGTTGCGCAGCTGTTGGCGAAGCGGACCGACGCGGCGGAAGCGGCGGGAGGAGGTGGTCACGGCGTCGTCGAGAAAGACGAAGCCGCCGCGACGATGGAGGATCTGCACCATCTCCAGGTCTTCGAAAAGGGGGAGGTCGGGGAATCCGCCTATCTCGTCGAAGACGCGGCTGCGGACGAACAGGCTGCGGTCGCCGAAGCAGATCTTCGGTATGGGGAACCGGGTGCAAAAGCCGTACAGGCGAAGGAGCGGGGTCGGAGCGTCGAAGCGAAGCCTGAAGGTGCCTCCCTCGCGGGACGGGTCCGTCAGCGTTTCGCGGATGCGCTCGAGGCCATTGGCGGGCAGGGTGGTGTCGGCGTGGAGAAAAAGGAGTATGTCGCCCTGCGCCGCTGCGGCGCCGGCGTTCATCTGCCGCGCTCGGCCCCGGGGCGACTCTACGACACGTGCGAAGCGGCGTGCAATCCGGGCGGTCTCGTCCGACGATCCCCCGTCGACGACGAGGATCTCGTGATCGATCCTCTGCTCGGCGACGGACCGGAGCGACCGCTCGATGGTCGCGGCCTCATTGAGGGCGGGAATGAGCACGGAGACGAGCCGGCGCACGCTACCAGAACATCTGCTTCATGCAGAAGACGGAGCCGCCGGCCTTCAGATACTCACTCGTGTCGACCTCGACGGCCTCGAATCCTGCCTCTTCGAGGCGCCTTATCGTGGCGTCACATCCGGCCTGAATGAGGACGTGCTGACCGTCCGGCGAGTGCGCATTGCAGGCGAACCTTCGGCGGGCCTCCTCCTCAGGAGCCTCGATGACGCGCTCGAACAAGCGACCAATCAGCTCGACGCCGGTGGTCTCGAAAGCGCCGGGATAGATGAGAACCGTGCGTTCGTCGAGCGTGCAGAAGCAGGTGTCGAGATGATAGAAGTCCTCGTCGACGAGCCGCATCGCGACGACAGGCACGTCCAGCATGTTGGCAAGGGCGTCGTATGCGCGCCGGTCCGTCCGAATGCCATAACCGCCCCAGAGCAGAAACCGTCTGGGATGCCAGATGGCGTCGCCCATCCCTTCGAAGTCGCCGACGTCGGATAGACGAAGGATGTCGTAGCCGATCTGCCGAAAGTACGTCTCGAAATGCGCGACCTCGGGGCGCCGCTGTTCGGCGTGCATCCGGCTCAGCACGACGCCCTTCGTGCCGTCATCGGGCCGATAGAACGGCAGCGTCTGGTTGGCGCAGAACACCATGTCGGCCAGGCCTTCGGCGCCCTCGACGACGTTGACGGTGAAGCCGAGAGATTCATAGGTCGACCGGACGGCCCGCCACTGGCGTCCGGCTTCCTGCCCGTCCACGTCGCCGACATGGGTCGCCATGTGCGGGTTGATCACGTACTGCACGTCGAAATACGTCGGTTCGGTGAGCAGGACGCGTCCGGGGAGCGGGACGGCACGGCAATCGGCGAGGGAGAAGTCGAGCTCGTCTTCTCTAGCGTAGACCATAGCGGCAGGCGGCATCTGACAGGCTACAGGTTGCACGTTCGTGCGGCCATGCGAGTTCGCTGCAGGTCACGAACCTGGCCGGGAGGCGTCACTTGTCCGACAGCGCCGCTATGCCGGGCAGCGTCTTGCCTTCCAGAAACTCGAGCATCGCGCCCCCGCCGGTGG
>CAZXHQ010000288.1:0-5443 GCA_964640145.1 uncultured Rhodothermales bacterium
AAAGACGGTCAGGCAGCGATATTGAAACGGGCGCCTCAAACTTCGTTGAGGCGCCCGTACATAGATCACGGTACATAGACACAGGATGTTGCGAGCCAGAAGGCCGTCGATGCGAAATTCTTCTGCCGGCCTCGCGTTCCTGCTCCTTCAAAAGGCCTCTAGCCTCGTACGGTACGTCGGCGCGCATTCCGTAGCATGCGCGGAGGTACGTCACGAGACACTACACTTCGAGATATCGCATGAATTCCTGCACGCGGAGCTGAATGTCTTCCGTCGCCGCCTCGTCGCTGAACGTCGCCACCACGTGGTAGCCGTAGTGCTCGAGCATGTGCCGGACGCGCGTAACGTCGTTTACGTTCAGCTTCAGCGTCACGCGAATCTGGCCCGTCTCGCTCTCGGGCGATTCCGAGGCGATGGAGAGTATTTTGACGCCGTTCTGCTCGATCGTGTAGACGAGCTTCGAGAGGGAGTAGTCGCGCGGGTTTACCTCCAGAGCCACGATGGCGCCCGACTCCTGCGTCGAGAGCATCTTCGCGAACCGGTTGAAGATGTCGTGCCGCTTCACTAACCCGACGTACGTCCCGTCCTCTTCCGCGATCGGTAGCGTCGTCAGATCATGCTCCACCATGGTCTTGGTAACGTCGAAGAGATGGGTGTCGGGCGCGGCCGACACGGGCTTCGGACCCAGCAGGCTTGCGATCGGTGCATCCGGACCCGAAGCGGACTCCAGCAGCGTGTCTTCCGAAATGACACCGACCAGGTCGTCATGATCCACCACGGGAAGATGGCGCACGCGGACCTCCATCAGGAGTCCGAGCGCGTGCTCCGCCGTGTCGCCCGGCTTCAGGTGCGGCGCCGATGTGCTGATGAGGTCTCGGATCGTCATGTCCCTGCTTCGAGTATCACTCGTTCACGCTATCACGTGGTCGTCTACGTAGGTGTCGGCCTCTATATGGTTTAATGACGCAATGAACGTGCCGTTCTCGGAATCGTTGTTACGTTCTGGCTCAGTCGTGCCGCCCGAGTCGGCCGATATCTGCGCCGCTGCGAAGCGTGTATCCTCGACGGGGGACGACGGACCGATCGTACGACGGTATCACCGAGGCGCCTATGCGGAATTACAAAGAAGAATAGCCAAAGACAAGGCCGCCGGCCGAACTTCCCCCCGAACCGCACAAAAAGGCCCGTGAGTCGCACACTCGGTGATCAAACGGGCCGCCGCTTAGACGGAACCGGAGGCGCTCACCAGCGGCTGAAGTGCGGAAAACCTTGCCAATACGGGTTCCAGGTCGCGCTCGAAACGCCGTGCGCACCGGAAATGCATCCGCGCGACGGCCAGAGGTCTGTCCGCCGGATCTCCGTTCCGCGCATACATGTAATCTTCCGAGATCACGTTCGCCACGCGATGAATATGCGCGATCGTCCTGGATTCCGACACCGGGATGTAGTCAATCCGCTCCACGAAATCCCGCTCGATGACGCCGAGCAAACGCGTTCGCAGATCGTCCAGCCCGATGCCGCGCAGTGCGGACGCAAAGGCCGCTTCCTCGTACTGTGCCCGCAGCGAACCGAACAAGCCGGGCTCCTCCACCATGTCCACTTTATTGAACACAACGAGGGTGGGCTTCTCGCCGGCACCGAGCTCCTTGAGCGTCTCGTTGACGACCTTGATGTGGTCTTCGAAGCGTGGGTGGGTCACGTCCACGACGTGAACGAGCACGTCGCTCTCGCGCACTTCATCCAGCGTGCTCTTGAAGCTCTCGATCAGCTTATGAGGCAGCTTCCGGATGAACCCGACCGTATCGGAGAGGAGCGCCTCCTTGTTCGGGGCCAGCTCGACCTGGCGCGTGGTGGCGTCGAGCGTTGCAAAGAGGCGATTTTCGGCAAAGACGTCGGCTCCGGCGAGCGCGTTCATCAGGGTGGACTTGCCGGCGTTCGTGTATCCCACCAACGACACGCGCGAGAACCTGTCGCGACCCTTCCGCTGCGTGGTCCGCTGCCGGTCGATCTTCTCGAGACGGTCTTTGAGCGTGGAAATCCGGTCGCCGATGAGACGGCGGTCCGTCTCGATCTGCGTTTCACCAGGTCCCTTCGTCCCAATGCCACCCTTCTGGCGGGAGAGGTGCGTCCACTGCCGCGTCAGACGCGTTCTCAGGTAGTCGAGCTGAGCGAGCTCGACCTGGGTTTTGGCGACCGCTGTCTTGGCGCGCGTGGCAAAGATGTCCAGTATGAGGGCCGATCGATCGACGAGCTTGCATCCGAGCGCTTTCTCCAAATTTCGGATCTGCACCGGAGAAAGGTCGTCGTCGAAAATCACGAGATCGCTTCCGCGAGCGTCGACCAATCGCTTGAGCTCGCCCATTTTCCCCTTCCCGATATACGTGGCCGGGTTCAGCTTCGAGAGCGACTGGGTCATTCGATCCGTGACGGCGGCCCCGGCCGTATCGGCCAGCTCCGCCAGTTCGTCGAGTGAATCCTCGACGTTCCATCGAGATGTGTCGGGCGTGATAACGCCTACGAGTACGGCGGATTCGAGGGTAGAGTGCGTGTGCTCGTGCAAAGGCTACTGCTGGCTAGTTCTACGGACGCATCGGCATCGCCACAAACTAGCGACGCCGGCGGCGCCAAACCATCATCTTGTGTCTGGCTCCCGTTTTAACGACGCGGAGACCGCGCTGTTGCAGGTGCCGCCAGGGAAGATCCCTCCCGGCCGTGACGGAGTGCCGACGACGCGGGCACCCTAAAAATCTCGCAAAAAGCGTGCCCGTGGAACCGCTCACGCTTTTTTTCGGCCCGTTACGCGGAGACCGTTTCCGGCCGCCACCTGCGTGCCACCACCGTTTCGGCCACCAGGAACAGGAGGGCGAGCAGGAGAAACAGCTTCCAGAGTTCGACGCCCGTTCGCTGCTGCACCACGGAGGCGACCACGTCTCGCGCCGGCCGGCCGTCAACCGGAACGATTTCTACCGGCGCCCCGACGGCCGCAGCCAGGCGGTCTCGAGCCTCGTCGTGCGGCAGCGCGGAAAGGTCCGACTCGGCTTCATCCAGATTGAACGGAATCCGTCGGATCACGTCCTGCCCGGCGCGCACGTCGTAGATGCCCGGTAGATCGACGGCACCGCCGTCGATGGCCATCAGGACCGCACCGAAGAGATCACGCTGCTCCGGTACATATTCCGTGCCGTCGGGTCCGACGATCCGCAGCTGGTCTTCCTCCGAGACCCTCGGCACGCGCAGCTCTGCGTCCCGGGCCGCCGTGAGCTGTTCACCGGCGACCGACTCCGAGGCGGAGAGGTAGTACATCGATCGGTACAGCAGCGGGATGAAGAGCCCGCGCACAGGCAGGTCGCTCCACCGGGCATCCGGAGCAACGGCCAGCAGGAAGGCCACGCCCCGTCCGTGACGAATCTCCTGCAGAAAGGGAAAGCCGTTGGAAAGGCCGATGAGCGCCTGCTCGCTTCCGGCACCGGGCGTGTAATTCAGTGCGAAATAGATGTCCGGGCTCTCCACGCTGCGATCGCCGGAAAGCGTCCGGTCTCTGAAGACGCCCTCGAAGAGCGGATGCTCGAGCTCGACGCGCTCGAAAGCCGCGATGCTGCGGCCCGAGCCGAGCGATCCGCTGAAGCCCGAGACGCGGCCGGCACCGATGGCCTCGAGCAGTTCGGTGTAGTCTTCGCTCGAGCCGCCCGCAGCCGGCGTCACGAGCAGGCCGCCCCCAGCCGATACGTAGCGTTCGAGTGCCGCCACCTCACCGCTCGAAAAGGAGCGGGCCCCGACGACGACGACGGCGTCGTAGCTGCCCAGGTTTGCGGCGGCGAGTCCCGTCTCCGGGACGGTCTCCACGTCGAAGGCCACGCGGCCGCGCCCGAGGTCGGGAGACAGCGCGAGCTGGAGGAAGTCCGTATCCTGCCCCTCCCCACGTACCACGAGAATTCGGCGGCGCTCCGGCACGTGCACCGTGAAGTACCGCTCGTTGTCGTAGGAGAAGGCGTCGTCTTCGATCTGCACCACGCCCGAGAGCCAGCCTCGACTCTGGGGCGTCGCCGTAAAGTGGACGGTCGTGGGGACACCCGGCGCCAGGTTCGCCGTTGCCTGGGCCAGCCTCCGGCCCTCCAGAAAGACGCTCGCGACATATCCCTCGACCGGTTCAGTGCCGTAGTTCACCAGCGTCGCCGCCAGACGCACCGGCTGTCCGACCTCGATAATGCGGCTTTCTACCCGCACCGCCGTGACGGCGACGTTCGCGTGAACCCGGCTGCCGATCGGAACCAGATACGTACGAACGTTCTCACCGACGCTCGAGGGGACCGAGTCGGCGAGTGCCGTCTCCTGCAGATCACTGATGACGTACATCTCGCGGTTCAGATGCGAGGCCTCTCGGAGAATCCGCCCGGCCTCCGCAACGGCGGGCGCCACGGAACGGCTTCCCGCGGAAGGCTCGATGCGTTCGACCGCCTCGATCGCCGAACCCGTGTTCGTGAACCGGTCGGAGGCCGAAGGCGTCCGGGAAGTAGGGAGCACGAAGATCTCGTCGCCCTCGGACAGCTCGTCGATGAGGCCGGCGGCGACGTCCTTGGACTGCCGCAGGTACGCTCCCTCTGCGTCCCGAAGCGTCATCGAGAGCGAATTATCGATCACGAGCGCCACCGACGACGCGGCGCGTCCGCCGACGGCGCCCGCCACACCTCCCGTTAGCGTCGGCCGTGCGAAGGCGATAACCAGACAGGCAATAGCCAGGATGCGCAGGATCAGCAGCAACCATTGCTTGATCCGCACGCGCTGCATGGTCGACTTCTGCAGCTCCTTCACAAAGGCCAGCGAGCTGAAATCCACCTTTCGGGGTCGCCGAAAATTGAATAGATGGATGATCAGCGGGATGGCGGCCGCCGCCAACGCGGCGAGGACCAGCGGATTCAGAAATTCCATCTACAACAGCCGAACGGATTGACGATCAGACGGTCGGCGGTCGGGTATCGAGGCGCCCGGACCGCCCGCAACCGCGCAAGAGGAGATGTGGACGATGAATGCTACTGGAGTGAAAGATACGCTGTTCCTGTCGCTCGGCGGTCGGCCGGACCTCGATGCCGACGCTCACCTCGACCGTGAAGACGAATCCGGCCCAGATCGGTGGCGGCAACCGTGGGGCCCTCCGACGCAGATCGCCGTCGCCTCTCGCCGGTCATGAACATCCGAGGCGAGTCGCGCGTCCCGAACGGCCGCATCTTCTGTCGGACGGGTGCGTTAGAGCTTTTCTGCAGAAAGAACCGCAGTTCGCAGCACGTACATGTCCATCACCACGGAAACCGTCTCTTCTCAAGCGCCCGTCGGCGCTCACGCCGACGTCGATGGCAAACGAGCCGCCCGCCGCCACATCGTCATCCGCGGAGCGCGCCAGCACAATCTCAAGGGGTTCGATCTGGACCTGCCGCGCAATCAGCTGATC
>CAZXHQ010000289.1:0-5442 GCA_964640145.1 uncultured Rhodothermales bacterium
ACGGAATCACGAGCCAGAAGATGCTCACGGCCAGGTCGGCCACCTGGCCCGCGTCGCCGGTGTCGACGTACATCCAGACAAACGCGAGCACGGACACGACGGGGATCGAAGCCAGGATCGCGCCGAAAAGAGAACTGCGTTTACCGATCTCGGAAATGAGTACGATGAGCACGGCCGAGATCAGCACCTTGAGCACGTAGTACGCCATCTTGCGCGTTATTCGGGTTCATGGGGTGGACGCTTCCGGCTGAAGCCGTTCGGCTGACGGCGCTATTGCATTCTCGTCAGGCTTAAGGTCGCCGTGCTCTCCGAATCGAATGAAAAGCGCCGGGACGACGATCATATTCAGGGAGGTCGACGTGAGCAGTCCGCCGAGGATCACGATCGCCATGGGCGTCTGGATCTCCTTTCCAGGTTCACCGCCGCCGAGAGCGAGCGGAATCAGCGCGAGGCCAGCGGTCAGCGCCGTCATGAGGATGGGGTTCAGCCGCTCCATCGAGCCCTGAAACACGGCCGTACGGAGGTCCTTGCCTTCGGCGATGAGATAGATGTAGTGGCTGACCAGCAGGATGCCGTTTCGCACTGCAATACCAAAGAGCGTGATGAATCCGACCAGTGCGGCGACGTTTAGCTCGGCTCCGAGAAAGAGAAAGAGCGCCGCGAGACCGCCGGTCAGCGCGAGCGGGAGGTTGACCATGATCAGAAGCGCCGCACGGCTGCTTGAGAACTCCTGGTACAGGATCATGAAGATGAGGGCAATGGAGAGGATGGACAGGAGGGCGATCGTGCGCGTCGCCCGGCGCGCGCTCTCGAACTGGCCGCCGTACTCGATGAAGTAGTTCTCGGGAAGGTCGACGGCGTTTCCGATCGCCTGCTGGATGCCCTCGACCACGCCGCCGACGTCTCGGCCCGTCACGTTCGAAGAGATGACGATCTTCCGCTGCACATTTTCACGGCTGATCATATTGGGTCCGCGTTCCATCCGCACCTCGGCGAGCTGTTCCAGGGGTACCTTCGGGCCGAGCGGTGTATCGATGAGGGCATTCCGGACCTTCTCCATGCTGCCCCGGCTGGCTTCGTCGAAGCGAACGACGAGGTCGTACACGTCCTGGCCCTCGCGGATCTCCGAGACCGATTCTCCTGCGAAGGCAACGTCTACGGCTTCGGCCAGCCTCCCGGGCGTGACGCCATAGCGGCCCATAACTCGCCGATCGCCGTAGATGCGCAGCTGCGGCACGTCGGCCTGCTGCTCGACGGTAAGATCGACGACCCCCGGCACGGGTAGGACGGCCGCACGGATGCGCTCGGCAAGGCGGCGCAGCTCATACAGGTCGGGTCCGAACAGCTTGATCGCAATGGAGGCACGCGTACCGGAGAGCATGTGGTCGATGCGATGCCCGATCGGCTGTCCGATGGTGATGTTGATGCCGGGAAGGACGGCGAGTGATGCTCGCAGCTCGGCCAGGACCTCGTCCAGCTCCATCTCGGAAAGATCCAGCTGCACGTCGATCTCGGCCGCGTTCGGACCCTGCGCATGCTCATCCAGCTCAGCGCGCCCGGTTCGACGAGACGTGCCTACGACGGCCGCGTGCTCGAGGAGGATGTTCTCGATGCGCCGCCCGATCTCGTCGGACGTGTCCAATCCGGTCCCCGGCACGGTGACGGCCGAGATGACGAGCGTGCCTTCCTGAAACTCCGGTAAGAACCCGCGTCCGAGGAACAGAAAGGCCGTGAGGGTCGCGGCGATCAAGATTGCCGCGGCGCCGATGACGACGCACGTGCGATCGAGCACGTAGCCGAGCGTTTTCGAGTAGGCGCCTTTGAGCCGCTCGACCACCCAGCTCTCGCCCTCCTTTTCCATGATTTTGGCGCCGGGCAGGAGATAGTAGCACAGCGCCGGCGTCACCGTGACGGCGACGAGAAGAGAGGCGATGATCGAAACGATATAGGCAAATCCAAGCGGTCGCAGCATCCGCCCTTCGACGCCGGAGAGAAAGAAGAGGGGAATGAACACGATCGTGATGATCAGCGTCGCGTTCAAAATCGGGCCGCGCACCTCTTTTGAGGCTTCGAAGATCACGGTTAGGATCTTCCATCGCTCCGATTCCGGCTTCGACCGGTTCTCCTTCAGCCTTCGGAAGACGTTTTCGACGTCGATGATCGCGTCATCGACGAGCGCACCGATCGCGATGGCCATCCCACCGAGCGTCATCGTGTTGATCGTGATCCCCAGGAGCTTCATCACCACCAGGGCGACGGCCAACGAAAGGGGGATGGCGAGGACGGAAATGCCCGTCGTACGCAGATTCCACAGAAAAAGGAACAGGATGAGAATCACAAGCAGCGCACCGTCGCGCAGCGCTTCAATAACATTCTCTACGGCGAGCGAGATGAAGTTCGACTGTCGGAAAATGCCGCGATTGATCTCTATGCCTTCCGGGAGCTGTCGCTGAATCGCGGTCAGCTCCTCGTCGACGCGCGCGGTCAGCGCGAGCGTGTTGACATCGGGTTGCTTTTGTACGGAAAGGATAACGGCGGGCTCAGCGTTGACCGAAGCCGTGCCGAACCGGGGCGCCGGTCCGATCTGCACGTCGGCGACGTCCTCGATGAGGATGGGGGAGCCGTCTCGCGTCGCGACGGCCGTAGTCGCGATATCTTCTACGCCTCGGGCGCGTCCGATTCCTCGGATCAGAATCTCGCGGCCGCTGTCGCGATAGATTCCACCGGTAGCGTTCTCATTGGAAGCCTCGGCAGCAAGTAGCACCTCGTGTAACGAAATATCGTACGTGCGCAGCGCTTCCGGATGTACCCGTACCTGATATTGTTTAACCTCGCCTCCGATTGGTATGACCTGCGACACGCCCTCAATGGATAGAAGCCGCTTGCGCACGATCCAATCGGCGGCCGAACGGACTTCCATCTGTGAGTGCTGATCGCTCGTCAAACCAATCAGCATGATTTCACCCATGATCGAGGTAATTGGAGCCAGAATGGGTGGGTCGATATCCGTCGGAAGCTGCGGCGTCACGAGCTGCAGCTTCTCCGAAACGACCTGGCGGGCACGGAAGATGTCCGTTTCCCAGTCGAATTCGACCCAGACGATCGAGATACCCTGCGCGGATGAGGACCGCACGCGCCGCACGCCGGAGGCGCCGTTGACGGCCGTCTCGATCGGAAACGTGACGAGCGTCTCGACTTCTTCCGGAGCCATCCCATGGGCTTCGGTCAGGACGGTGACCGTCGGCGCCGTCAGGTCGGGAAACACGTCCACAGGGGTCGACAGGGCCGCCCAGACGCCGAGGGCAAGCACGACGGCGGCCCCGAAGAGCGTCACCACGCGGTTCGATAGCGACCACTGTATGATTCGATTCAGCATGGAGACGCCGGATTACAATGGAGCGAGTAAGAGCCGTAACGAGCCAATTAATGAGCGTGCCCGTGATCGCCAACTTCGGTCGTTCCAAGTGAGGCGAGATAGACCTGGTAAGCGCCCTCCGTGACGACGTACTCACCTGCAGAGAGGCCCGCCGCGATGAGTGTCGTCGTTCCGTCCGTCGGTCCCGGCACGACCTGCCGCCTTTCGAAGGACTCCCCGCCGGTCTGCACGTAGAGGACCGCCTGCCCGTCCTCGTGCATGATAGTCTCGTTCGGAACGGCCACGCCGCTGCGCGTGCCGCCGACGGTGAGCTGCGCCTGGACGAACTGACCAATCTTGAGGCGATTTCCCGCATTGTCGACGGCCAGAATGACCGGCAGTGTTCGGCTCTCAGGATCGATGGCGCTTCCGACCGAGACGACGCGGTTCGCAAGAAACTGCACCTGGCTGCCTTCCGGAGTGAAGACCGCATCTCCGGCGGCTTCGGCGACCTCGGCGTGGCGTGCGGGAACCTTCAGACGAAGCCACACGATGTCCGGATTAATGACTTCGAAGAGAGGCTCCCCGGCTTCGACGCGCTGTCCGGGCGTAAAGCGCCGCGTTTGCACGATGCCTGAAATGGGAGAGCGCACGACGTATCTGTATCCATCGCCGCTGCCTTCTCCTCCCATCGCCGCCAGGGTAGACTCCGCGATCTCTAGATCGTGCCGGGCTTCGATGAGACGCACCTCGGGAATGGCTTCGGCGTTGAAGAGACGCTGCAGCCTATCTACCTCCCTGCGCAGCCGCTCCACTCGGGCCCGGGCCTGGGCATAGGAATTGTCTTGCGTGGTGGGTGAAAGCACGGCCATGGTCTGTCCCGCTCCGACGCGCTCGCCGGGAGCAGGTGCCGAAAGGTTAGCGTCCGCAAGGGCAAGACCGCTGACGGGAGCCGACACTTCGGCGACACGTCCTGAAGCAGGTACGATCTCACCGCTGACCTCGATCGTATACGGGATCTCGCGTTCTTGCGCGAGCGCCACGTCGAAATCCATCTGCCACTGCTGCTCTTTCAGGAGAGTGATCCCGCCGGCATGGTCATCGTCAGGAGCCGGAACGTCATCCTCGCTCGGATACACCTGTATTTCACCGGCGCGAATGCGATCGTTCAAGCTCGGCCCGGCGACATCCATCACAAGCTCGTAGGTACCCGCCTCGGGAAGTTCCGGAGCAGGCGTATATATGCCGGGTCGCGCAGGCGCCTGCGACGTGGTCGTATATACCTGCCCGTTAGGATCGCTAAAAGCGACCGTCAACACGCCTTCGGTGATTGGGCTGAAGTCTGCGAGCCGCGTTACGTGGATCGCCCACGGTTCGCCGGGACCGCCGGCGACCATGGGCGGAACCTCGAAAAACAGCTCCGTCGAGTCGGTCCAGATGGTCACGGGCGTGCCGCTGCCGTGGTCGTGGTCTTCCTGGTCGGGCTCACCTTCACCGCTGCTGCATCCGGCGGCCAGTAAGATGATCGCGAGAGCCGGGAGGATCGCCTTATACATGCTTGTGAGTCTCGTCTGAATTTGTTCACACGAGCGCCCCAACGATAGGGCGGTGGGAGCGCGACTGCCACGCGCCTAATGCGTGTGCGTCTCTGCATCGTGCTCGTGTCCGGCAGCGGTCGTGTCGTCGTCGCTGAAGAACGCTCCGGTCGTGTCGGTGTAGGTGCCGGCGGTGTCGGCGCCCCTCTCATGAGTATGCGTTTCGGCGCTATGTTCGTGCGCTTCGTCTTCGACATGCGCCGACGATTCAGAGCTGCTGCCTCCACAGGCTGTGAGAGACAGCGCCAGCAGGGCGGTCGAAGCGAACGTCGTCAGCATTTTCATGCTCATAATATCTCTAGTTGGTCGTTGAGTACGAAGAGCCGTCAATGGTGCCACCAGCGGCCCGCAGGAGGTCGAAATAGGCAATTTGGAAGTCCGCGATCAGGTTGAGGCTCGAGATGCGGGCATCTCGGTATGCTCCGGCGGCGTCGAGCAGCTCGGCCAGCGACATCTCGCCCTCCGCATAACCGACGCGGGCGGCGTGAAGCA
>CAZXHQ010000290.1:0-5434 GCA_964640145.1 uncultured Rhodothermales bacterium
ATCGCGCTCCGCGTCGTTCCGCCACCTCGCCGCCAGTGCTCATAGTGCGGCACCGTACGTACGAAACGATGTCCTATGGGAACCGCAGGGTGACCGGTTCGAGGGTCGCCGTTTCTCCCATCCAGTTCTCCGCCACGGCCGTCAGATAGACGGCCGGACGCGATCCGGTGCCCTTCAGCTCGCGCTCGTAGGAGAGCTCGGCCACAGGACAGTTCGACGTAACGGGGTCGATATTCACGTAGCGCCGCTCCACGCCGAGCCCTACCGTGTGCTGCATCCGCATGGTCGGCCAGAGCGAACGCAGGCCGGCTGAATCCGACGCCAGATAGGTGATCACGACGGGCTGCTGCGGATCGGCTTCGATCGTGGTCGCGGGATCGCCGGGACGGTGTTCGAAACGCTCCTGCGAGCGTGCGGGGCGATGGTAATCGACAACGATACGGATGTGCGGCGGCGTCGCATCCGCCTCCGGTTCGGGGAGGCAGTCGGCCTTCGAACAGCCTCCTACGAAGAGTGTAAACGAGAGAAGCGCGACAGCATTTGCTCGCATGACGGCACCCTCCGCTTTCTCCTATTTGTACGCGCCTCCAGTCTTCGAAGCTCCCGACGGATCCGCGCAGCCGGCCGACGGCTCACCCCACGAGGCGGTCTTCGAGGATGCGTCGAGCCAGTTCCGGTTTAGCGGTGCCACCCGTACGACCCATGACCTGTCCGATGAAGAACCCGATCAGTCCCTTCTTTCCGTCGCGATAGGCTCGCACTTTGCCGGGGAACGAAGAGAGCACTTCGTCGATCACCGGCTCTAGCGCGTCGGGGTCGGCGACCTGCCGGAGCCCTTCTTCCTGGACGATGGTGTTCGCGTCGCGACCGGTGTCGATCATCTTGTCGAAGACGTCCTTCGCGACGCGCGCGGAGATGACGTCGTCGTCGACCAGCTCGACCAGGCGCGCGAACCGGGCCGGAGCGACGGGAAAGGTTGCTACGTCCTCATCATCAACTACGCGCAGGAGCTCGTTTACCACCCAGTTGGCGAGGGAGGCGGGTGCCTCGTATGCCTTCAACGCTGCCTTGAAGTACGAGGCGACGTTCGGATTCTCAGCAAGGATGACCGCGTCGGCGTCGGAGAGACCGAGCGAGCTCACCGCGTCGAACCGATCCTTCTGCGCCGGACTCAGTTCGTTCACGCGGTCCGCCGTCGTAGGAGACGGCGGAGCAGGCGCGGACCGTTTCTCTCTCGATTCGGAGTGCTCCGGCTGCGAATCGCCGGCCCGCGCGTCCTGCACCCTGGCCCAGGTATCGCGAAGCGGAACGATCCGGTTGAAGACGAGGCGCTCGGCGCTGGAATCGATCGGGTCCGGCCAGAAATACCCCTCGCGTTCGAACTGGTATCGCCGGCCCGGCTCGTCCCGGGCGATGCTGGCTTCAATCACGGCATCGGTGATCGTAACCAACGAATCGGGATTGAGATGGTCCGTGAAGTCCTCCTCGCCGGCTTCCGGATCGGGCACGCTGAAAAGACGGTCGTACAGACGCACCTCTGCCGGCAGGTGCTCCGCGGCCGATACCCAGTGAATGGTGCCGCGCACCTTCCGTCCGTCCGGCGCGCTGCCGCCACGCGTTTCAGGGTCGAACGTGCATCGAAGCTCGACCACTTCGTCGGCGTCGTTCTTGATGACGTCCGCGCACCGGATGATATATCCATAGCGCAGGCGCACTTCGCGTCCGGGCGCAAGACGGTAGTATCCCTTCGGGGGCTCTTCCCGAAAGTCGTCACGGTCGATGTAGAGCTCGCGGCTAAACGGTACCCGACGCGATCCCTCCTTCGGGACGTCGTGCGGCCAGTACGGCGCGTCCAGATATTCGATCTCGCCTTCGGGGAAGTTGGTAAGCACGACCTTCAGCGGCCGCAGCACGCACATTACGCGCGGAGCCTTGAAATTCAGATCGTCCCGGATCGTATGCTCGAGAAGATCGATGCCGACGCGGCTGTCCGCCTTGGCGACGCCGATGATGTCGCAGAACGTGCGGATGGATGCGGCCGTCACGCCGCGGCGACGCAGGCCCGCTATCGTCGGCATCCGCGGATCGTCCCAGCCGGAGACATGCCCGTTCTGAACGAGCCGAAGAAGCTTCCGCTTGCTCATGACCGTGTAGTCCAGGTTTAGCCGGGCAAACTCATACTGGCGCGGCCTCGGCTCCTCGACGGTGTGATCGAGCACCCAGTCGTACAGCTCGCGGTTGTTGTCGAACTCCAGCGTGCAGAGCGAATGGGTAACGTCCTCGATGGCGTCGGAGAGCGGATGCGCGAAATCGTACATCGGATAGATGCACCAGTCGTCTCCGGAACGATAATGATGCGCGTGTCGGATGCGGTAGAGGAGAGGATCCCGCATCTTCATGTTGGATGAGGCCATATCGCCCTTCGCCCGTAGGACGTGCTGGCCGTCGTCGAACTCACCGCTGCGCATGCGGCTCAAGAGGTCTAGATTCTCCTCCACGGACCGGTTGCGGAACGGGCTTTCACGGCCCGGCTCGGTGACGGTGCCCCGATAGGCTCGAATCTCGTCCTCAGAGAGACTGTCGACGTAGGCGTGCCCCGTCCGTACGAGGTGTTCCGCAAACTCGTACAGCCGCTCGAAGTAGTCCGACGCGTAGAATTCGCGGTCGCCCCAGTCGAAGCCGAGCCAGCGGACGTCACGCTTGATCGCCGCGACGTACTCTACGTCTTCCGTCGCCGGATTCGTATCGTCGAATCGCAGGTTGCACGTACCTTCATACTCGAGGGCCAACCCGAAATTCAGGCAGATGGATTTGGCATGCCCGATGTGCAGGTAGCCATTCGGCTCCGGTGGGAATCGCGTAACGATCCGCCCGCCATACTTGTTGTTGCGGAGATCGTTTTCGATGATGGCTTTAATGAAGTTCGACCCGGAGCGCGCTTCATCCTTTTCAGATAGATGGGATCCGGACGGCATTCCTTCAGCCATATTTCGTATCGTGTGAACGAGGGGTCGGTGCCGGTTTAGAGCGGTTTTTTCAACGCGACCGACCGCGAAAGGTCCCTCTATACGCCTCAAACCAGGACGAACGCTATGCTGAATGAACTACGAGGCCTCCTGAACTATGTGGGGCGAAAGGCGGACGCGCAGCGGCAGCGCGAGGCAATGGTGGATTTGCTGATCTGGACGATGTACGCCGACAACCTTCTCGCGCTGCCGGAGAACGACCGTATCGACCAGTTGACGGAGACAATGGAATGGGATGCCCCCACGCCCGCTTCGCAGTATCTTAAACGGTCGATTGCCAAGGTCCGAGATGCGATCGATGACGAGGAGAAGGCGGAGCTGCTCATGAACGGCATTTATGAACGTCTCGGCACGGAGGATATGCGACGGAGTGCGTACGCGGCATGCAGAGACCTCGCCAGGGTAGACGGCGAGGTAGCCGAGGAGGAAACGGACTTCTTGAATTCGATCAAAGAGCGCTTCGACATTGTCGACGACAAATAGGTTCTCCCTCATCGCTGCATTACTGGTTGCGTCGGCGTGTGGGAGCGGCGAGCGCCCGAACGGCACCGAACGGTCCTTTAGCTCGTTCGCACAATCGCTCTACGAGGAGCTGGACAGTACGCCGGTCGGCGACACGGTGGACGTCGAGATCGGCCTCTTCGGCGGTCTGAACGTGATGCCCGGCGAAAACGTCGTGATGGGTCGTTACCGGTACCGCGTAGACAGCACGGGAGCAGCCCGTACCGGCCATCTGTCGTTTCTAGCCCGGTCGACGGAAGGCTCTCCTGCGGTGCCCATTATCCTGATCTTCGACGCGGCCGACGGAACCTGGTTGCTCCGCG
Source organism: uncultured Rhodothermales bacterium (assembly GCA_964640145.1). Taxonomy (GTDB): domain Bacteria; phylum Bacteroidota; class Rhodothermia; order Rhodothermales; family VXPQ01; genus CAZXHQ01. The sequence continues at coordinate 3,851 of CAZXHQ010000290.1, forward strand.
AGGCGACCGTCGTCCCGGCCGACGAGAGCGACCTCGAGCGCGTCTTGAGTGGGCGGCTGGAGTCCTGGGTTCGTCAGGCGGCAAACAATATGTCGTCATGAGCGCCTCGGAGAACCGCTCTCCTCGGCGCGTGCGGGGTTCACGGCCGATTCTGGTCGTGGGAATGCGGCGCCGTCGTTGACTACGGGCCGGCGGGGACGTTATTATACCATCCTTCAGAACGCTGCCACCATCATCACCGATACCATCATGCGTGCATCCCTTATCCGTTCGCCTCGCAGCCCTTTCCGTCCATCCTACGCGTCCGGTCTGCTCGTCGTGATCGCCCTGCTGGCAGTCACCGCCTGCGACAGCCCGCCCCCGGATGATGGGGAGGCGGAGGCCGCAGCCGCCGTCGACAGTGCTCGCTTCGTCGCTGAGGTCACCGGTTTTATGGGACCCGAATCGGTTCGCTACGACTCTGACCACGACGTCTATTTCGTCGGGAATTTCAACGGTGGCGGGATGGACGCCGACAATAATGGATTCATCAGCCGGGTAAGTCCCGATGGTACCGTCGATTCTCTGCGTTTCATCCAGGGGGGCCGCGAGGACGTCACGCTGCACGCGCCGCGCGGGATGGCGATCACCGGGGACACGCTGTGGGCCTGCGATGTCGATGCCGTCCGCGGTTTCGACAGGCAAACCGGCGCTCCCCTTGCGACGGTGGATTTCTCCGATATGGACACGGGTTTTCTCAATGACGTGACTCCGGGACCCGACGGCGCGCTCTACGTCACCGACACCGGCCGGGATGCCGTCTACCGCATCGCCGGGGGGAACATCTCGACGCTTCATCAGGATTCCCTTCTAAACAGTCCGAACGGCATAACCTGGGATGCCGAGCGGAACCGCTTCATCGTCGTGCCCTACGGGGGGGCACAGCATTACTTCGTGTGGACGGCGCAGGACACGACGCTCACGACTGAAGGCAGCGTCTCGGGCGCTCAGCTCGACGGCGTGGAAGTCGTCGAGGGAGGCGCCCTCATCATCTCCAGCCAGGCCGACTCGAGCCTGCACGCCGTCTCGAACGGTAGCGATCGCGTGATCGCGGAGCTGGACGGCCGTCCCGCCGACATCGGCTACGACAGCCGCCGCGGACGCATAGCCGTACCTTACATCGCGCGCAACCTCGTCGAGATCTGGGAGCTCCCTTAGCACGTCAATTCGCAAATACGGTACCAATGAGTCCCGCTGCATCGCGACCCACCTCGGTTCGCCTCGCCGCCATGGCGCTGCTATAACTCGTCGGCGCGACTGGCGGAGCACGCGCATCGAAGCTCTAACGAAGAAGCTCTTGCAACGTGTTGGTTTTATCCATAACACGGCGGCGCGGAGCCGGGAACGTTGCTCCTAAAAAACTACGCGCGCATGTTTCTTCCGTCCATAACCCGGCAGCCGAGCGCCCGGGAGAGTTCGTCTTAAGAAACTACGTGCGCACGGTGCTTTCATCCGCAACCCGGTAGCGCAGCACCGGGTCTATTGCGCATAGTATCGTACGGTACCGTATTTACACCATGATGTACAAGTAGCGAGCCGCGCAGG
>CAZXHQ010000291.1:0-5431 GCA_964640145.1 uncultured Rhodothermales bacterium
CGTCGCGAGGCTGCGAGCGTCCATGGAATCGTTCGACCAGGCGGCTCGGCCGTAGCGCGGAACGCCTGGTCGCCGAGCCTCATGCCCGACGGCGTCCCGATGTGCTCGATCGTCAGAGGACGGGTCCGATCCTGCTTACAGCGACCGGATGCACGCTGCGAGGTCGCAGCCCGAACGGCGCGCTCACGTCTTCAGCGCGGGATGACGGTACACGGCGGCCGCAGCCAGTAGGGCGGCCAGCGCCAGCACCCCGGGGGCCAGCAGCGGGCTCGCTCCGTAGATCGCCTGGGCCAGCGCCTCGCCTGCCGAGACCGTAGGCCGGATCTCCATCTCAAAGGCCAGATTGTGGCTGAGGTGTTCGTACATGCCGTAAAGGGCGCCGAGGCCCAGTATCGTCGATACGGCCTGCAGCGTCCGGATGGTGCGTCGATTCGTCTTCGCCAGCACCGCGACCGTCGCGATGAGTCCGGCCGCGGCCAGACCGAATGGGAGTACCTGGACGAACCCTTCCGTATGCTCGCTGAACCACAGCTCGAGCATCGCCGCCGCCAGCGTGAGCCCCGTCACGTACAGCAGGAAGACGCGGTATCGCGCTTCGAGCGAAACGTCGTTCATCGGTTTGCAAGGTACGTCTCTGCCTCGCCCAGCTGATCGGCCGAGAGATGTTCTCCCAATGCGTCCAGAAAGGCTTCATCCGACGCATAGGGGCGCCCCGCCGCGAGCTGCGCTGCCAGCTCGGCGTCGACGCCCGGAAGCTGCATCAAGGTTTCCTCATCGCTCTCGTTCGGGGACACCGGCACGAAGACGTATTCCTCGTAGGCCGCCACCTGCTCGTCGTCTACGTACTTGCCGATCTCCTGGCGGAACTGCTGGATGCTGACGTAGGGCCGATATTCCTCGAACTCGTGCACCATGCGATCGCCCACGTTGGGAATCGTACGAAACTCATCTTCGCTGGCCGTGTTGAGATTGATCTTCCGTCCGTCTGCCGCACGCGTCGTGTCCTGCCCGACCATGGTCTCCGTGGCGGACTCGCTCTCGGCGGGCGCGGCCGGCTCGTCCGGCGCATCGCCGCATCCGATCAAAGGTACCATCGCTAAGGCGGCGACGAGACGGAGGGCTGCGTTGAATCGTGTATTCATGGCTCAGAGCGTCTTAGATGGATGATTTTCGTAAACGTGTCGTCCCGACGGGTGTTCTCAGTCCGGCATGCGCCGAACAGACCGGTTCCATGGCCCCGCCCGGATGGAGACTCGACGTTGTTGAAAGATGGGAGGCATAATATACGGTCCGACCTGCGTCGCAGCTGTGCCGTTCATATACAGTCACGTGCGACCCATGGAAAAGGGGGGATTCATTTAGGGGGTCGTTCGTAGAGCATACGAACCTTTGCACTCGGGAGGGTGCCGGGAGCGACACGCATTCCCATGCCACGCCGCAAATCTCTTCCCCACGCCGCGTATCGCGGCCATCTCATGTACAAAAACCGCTGGATAGAGCGCAGCCTGATCGTCGCCTTCTGGGGTGCGATCACCGTCTTCACGCTCGCATATAGATCGTTCGATCCCCACTTCGGTGAGCCCGGCCGTCTGCTCCCCGGTGAGGCGGCCCACGCCGTCATCCTGTACTCGGTCTGGGCGATTATGACGCCCGGCATCTTCTGGCTCGTTCGGCGCTTCGGCTTGGAAGGACGCCGCGTCTTCGCGCACCTGGGTCTGCACCTTTTACTCGCCGTGGTGGCCGCGGTAACCATGAATACGTTCGCCCACGCTTCGTTTCACGGCCTTGTCGCCACGGGTCGTACCTGGTCGTTCTCATGGACGAGGTCGCTCTTCGGCTTCCGCTTTCTCGACGAGCTGATCATGTACACCGCCATAGTCGGAGCCGGCGTGGCACGCGAGTACTTCTACAGGTACCGCGAACGGCACGAGGAAGCCGGCTGGCTGCGCGCCCAGCTTGCGGAGGCCCGTCTGCAGGCCCTTCGCATGCAGCTCGATCCGCATTTCCTTTTCAACACGCTTCACTCAATCTCCACGCACCTGGAACGGGACCCGCGTGCGGTGCGGCGAATGATCGCCCGCCTTAGCGAGCTGCTTCGCTACTCGTTGGAGATGAACGACGTGAAGCAGGTGCCTCTCAAGCAGGAGCTCCGCTTCATCGAAGGCTACCTGGAGATACAGACCATTCGTTTCCCCGACACGCTCCAGGTGTCTTATGACGTCGAGCCGGGCACGCGCGACGCCCTGGTTCCGAATTTGATCCTGCAGCCGCTCGTCGAAAATGCCGTCAAGCACGGCGTGGGCGGTTTGGTCGGCGTCGGCGAGATCGTGGTTGGCGCGCGCCGAGAAGGACATCGCCTCCTCATCTGGGTCTCCGACAACGGGCCCGGGCTCTCCGGTCCCCTCGGTGCGGACGCGCTGAGCGGCGCGGACGGATCGAACGAGCCGGCGGATGCAGACGTTGCTTCGAATGGATCCGCAGATCGGCAGGGCGTCGGATTGCGGAACACGAGAGAGCGGCTGGAAGGGCTCTACGGAGACGAATTCGATTTCCAGCTCGTGACGAACGATCCCTCAGGGCTGAGAGTCGAAATTTCCGTGCCGTATCATACGGCGGCAGACCTCCACACGACGGCCGTCACCGTGTAAGCGTGTAGCCGTGCGGGACGGCCGCGCGCTCGCGGCTTTTCGCATCGAGAGGGACAGGAACCGGCCTCTTCACGCGCGGTTCATCCGTCTGTTCACGGGCGCGGCCGGCCGGCTGCTCCGATCCAAAACCTTCCCGGCGACGTCGTCGCTTCCCCGCCATGCTCGGCAACATCGGTACCGGCGAGATGATGCTCATCTTGCTCGCCATTCTTCTCGTCTTCGGCTCAAAACGAATCCCCGAAATCGCGCGCGGACTGGGCACGGGTATCCGTGAGTTCAAAGCCGCCGTGCATGAGATCAAGACGGAACTACGCGTCGAGGATCAGCAGATTCGCAGGGCGACGAACGTTCGTCCGGCGCGCACGGAGCCGCCTCAGCAGGCCGTTCCAGCCGAGGACCTGCCTCAGCAGGCCGTTCCGGCCCAGGATCAGCCTCTCTATTCCGCGCCATCCCAGGAGCCGCCTCCCTATTCCGCGGCAGCCCAGGAGCCGCCGGCCAGCGAGCTGACCGTCTAATGCCTCGTGACGTACGTCCGCGTACGCCACCGAAAACATCGATGGGTCTCGTACGGCCACTGGCAGCGACGAGTCATACCCGCGCTGTGGCGAGGAACGACGAGGCGGTCTGGGATGCGTCGGCCCTTAAACGCGCGCAGAGGTAGGTCGCGAGGCGCTAGCTAGAATCTCGACGTCGGCAGCGGCCTGTATCCCGGATCGTCTCCGGTGATCTCTCGCCACAGCTCGCCGAGACGCATCTCTCGTGCATCGGTCCGGTTCACCCACTCCGTAGGCGGATGCGCGTCGGGATCGAACCGTACGCCCCAGATCGGATCGAACGAGTCCGTCCGCAGGGAGTAGCGCGCGTCGCCGATGACGGCGTGGTCGGTGGGCGCACGTGCTACCCATCCTCCCGAAAACCACCGAAATCGTTCGAAATCGCGCAGGATGCGCTCGTGCGACCGCAGAGACGCCGGCAGGTCCGCCGGCGTGACCCCGGCGACGCTTGCTCCGGGGGTCCATCGGGGCGCCGCTGCGATGGGCACGCGGATGCGGTCGGCATACAGCGTGTCGGCGGCTTCGTAGAGCGATCGCCAGACGACCAGGTTGCCGATCGTAGGAAATACGGCCTTCCGCGTCGCCACGTGGCCGCGCGCCTCCGCGATGCGAGCCTGCGCGTCGAGCGCGCGGTCTCGCTGCACGGAGCCGAACCCGAGATACAGGAGGCACAGTCCGAGGGCCGCTGCAGCAGGAGCCCGACGCCGCGCAGCGGCGCCCCATGCGACGCCGACGAGGAGGATGAGCGTGAACAGCGGGTCGACGATGGAGATGCAGTTCCAGGCGGCGCGCGCCGTCGAGAACGGCCAGTAGAGCTGCGTCCCGTACGTCGTGCACGCATCCAGCAGGCCGTGCGTCGCATACCCGGCTACGGCCGCCCCGAAGACGAGCTTCCAACGGTCTCGATACTTCTTCCGAAGCAGCCAGGGGAGCCCGGCCAGGGCACCACCGACCGGGATGAAGGCGAGGGCGTGCGTAAACCCCCGATGATACTCGACTTCGAGGAGTGGGTCGGCGTCGCTTTGGATGAACACGTCGGCATCCGGCAGGATGCCGCCGAGCGCGCCGACCAGCCAGGCTTTACCGCCGAGATGCTTGGCGAACAGCGCCTGGGAAGCAGCAGCGCCGAGCAGGCCCTGAGTAAGTGGGTCCATCTACACCTGTTTTCCGACTCTACGAGCAGCCCGTCACGACCGGGCGCTCCACATACCAGCGAGCGGCTGTCAGGTTCGGTGGAACGGCCCTGGGCCCCGCCCGCCCGTACAAGGGTGCAGCGCCTATTTCGGCGCCGCCGTGTGCTCGTACATGTTCTTCACGCGAGGACGAAACAACCCCACCTCGTTATAGGGTCGAAGCGCCTCCACCAGCCAGGTCTCGAATTCGCCCTCTTCCAGCCTCTGCGGCGCCTCGCGCACGATCGAGGCCAGCTTTTCGTCGTCGGCCAGCAGAAACAGTCCGTCGTCGCGTATCCGCCTGCGCTCGTAGGTCGTAGCCGCCGCGAAGTAGATCATCGTGGCCGCCGACCAGAGGGGGAACGAATCGATCGCCGCGTAACACGGAAAGACGAGGCCGTCGATGAAGTCCAGCTCTCGCAGCACGCCTCGCCCGTAGCCTTCGATCCGGCCTGCAAGCTCGGAGCGCCCCCAGCTCTCTTCCAGAATGCGCATCAACCGCTCGACGCCGCTCATCGAATGCGCGATTCCCACGCTGTGGAGCGGATCGACGAAGCCGGCCGTCGAGGGGAGCAGGGCCCAGTTACGGCCGGCCGCGCGACCCACGCGCCGCTGGAGCCGGCCGGTGCGAATCAGCCGACCGGGCAGCGGCGCCGGGTCGGCCTCACCGAAAAGGTCGCGCAGAGACGGGTAGCGGCCCAGATGCGCGCGCCACTCATCCTCGGGAGAGGTGTCCAGATCCGGCGGATGATACGCCTCGTCCAGCACCAGTCCCGCGCTGACCACGTCGTTCTTGAAGCGAAGCATCCACAGCCATCCGCCGTCGAGAAGATGGTGGAGCGCGGACCAGTCCGGATCGTACGGATAGTCTTCGACCCGCGCTCCGCGTGCCGCAAGGGCATCCAGCCATCGCGGCACGCCGCGGAAGTGGGAGTACAGCGAGCGGGTGCGCGTCCGAATGCGGTCCTTCCGATCGGGCAGCTCGAGCACGTCCGGCAGCGCGCCGCCCGCCCCCGTCGCGTCGATCACGAAATCGGCCTCCACGCCGACGGCGTGG
>CAZXHQ010000292.1:0-5431 GCA_964640145.1 uncultured Rhodothermales bacterium
GTCGAACCCCTGGTGTGGATGGACGATGAGCAACGTCGGAAGCCGAAACCTACACCGGACAGCCGTGGATTCACAACAGGTGGAAACGCGGCGAGGGTTTGGGCGTTTGGTCACCGCTCGACCCGAAACGAAAAACCCCGGGTCGCGTGACATTTTCTCCGCGGCAGCGCAAAGACGCTGCGTCAGGCCACGGGACGAGGCTCCTGCGCCGGATCTTCAATCCCCGACGGTCGTCCATTGATCGGCGCCGCGTGTCGCCGGCCGTTTGCGCCGGCACATTCGTTGTTCCTTTTCAGAGCATCCCTGGATCCATATCTTACATGAAGCTTTCGGATTTCAAGTACGAATACCCGAAGAACCTCGTCGCGACATACCCGGCGGAGCCGCGTGATTCAGCGCGCCTGATGGTGCTCGACCGAACGAACAAGTCCATCGAGCATCGGACCGTGAAGGACCTCCCGGAATATTTCAAAGAAGGGGACGTCATGGTCGTCAACGACACGAAGGTCTTTCCGGCGCGTCTTTACGGCAACAAGGAAAAGACGGGCGCCAAGATCGAGGTGTTTTTGCTCCGGGAGCTCAACCCTGAGAGCCGCCTCTGGGACGTTATCGTCGATCCGGCGCGGAAGATCCGAATCGGCAACAAGCTCTATTTCGAAAACGGCCTGATCGCCGAAGTGATCGACAACACGACCTCGAGAGGGCGTACGATCCGCTTCGTGTTCGAAGGCACGAACGATCAGTTATATGCGAAAATCGACGAGATCGGCGAGACGCCGCTACCGCCCTACATCAAACGCGACGTCGAGCTCGAGGACCGCGAGCGGTATCAAACCATCTTCGCCGAGAAACGTGGTGCGGTAGCCGCTCCTACGGCCGGGCTCCATTTCACGCCCGAGCTAATCGACACCCTGCGCGAGAAGGGCGTGGAACTGCTGCCGATCACGCTGCACGTCGGCCTCGGCACGTTCCGTCCCGTCGAGGTCGAGGACCTGACGAAGCACCGAATGGATTCGGAGAACTTCACTATTCCGCAGGAGACCGCCGCTGCGATCAACCGGGCGCTGCGCTCGGGGGAGAATACCGTGACCGCCGTCGGCACGAGTGTCGTACGAGCCATCGAATCGAGTCTTTCGGCCAACTACCTCTCGAAGCCCGACAAAGGGTGGACCGACAAGTTCATCTATCCTCCCTACGAGTTCCGCATTACCGAGCGGCTGTTTACGAACTTCCACATGCCCAAGAGTACGCTCCTGATGCTCGCCGCGGCGTTTGCCGGCTACGATTTCGTTTTCGAAGCCTATGACGTGGCGATGAAAGAGAAGTATCGGATGTTCTCCTTCGGCGATGCGATGCTGATTCTGTAAATCCTGATCGACGGTCACACTTCCGGCGAAGAATTTGGATCTGGTGGAGAAGGAGGCATCCATCGTCACCGTGCTCATTCCGGCCGCAGGCCGGGGAACGCGCATGGGCGGCACCCGGAAGCAGTACCGCGAGCTGGGGGGCGAACCTCTCATCGTGCGGACGCTCCGTCTGTTCGAGGCGGCCGCGTGCGTTGCCCACGTCGTCGTGGCGGCGCCCGAAGACGATCTGGCTTCGCTCGACCAGATGTTGGTCCGCCATGCCGCGCGGAAGATCTACGCCGTGGTCCGCGGCGGGGAGAGCCGCCAGGCTTCCGTCGGCGCGGCGCTCGACGCGGCGCCCGCGGACACCAAGATCGTCCTCGTGCACGACGCCGCGCGGCCGTTCGTGCCGGCCTCTTGCATCGAAGCGGTTGTCGATGCCGCTCGCAAACAGGGAGGGGCGGCACTTGCCCTTGCCGAGACGGATACGCTGCGCCGCGCCGCCGATCATCTCTTCGGCGAAGCGGTCGATCGATCGGGCCTCTACCGCATGCAGACGCCCCAGGCTTTTCGGCGCACATGGTTCGTGGAGGCCCATCGGGCGGCGCGCACGGAGGGCTTCGTAGCAACGGACGACGTGGCCCTGGTACAGCGCATCGGCCGGCCGGTAGCCCTGGTCGAAGGGAGCCCGATGAACATCAAGGTGACCACGCCGCAGGACTGGAAGCTGGCGCAGGCACTCTGGGCAGCAGAGGCAGCAGATCGGTCTGCGAACGCATGAGGATCGGATTCGGGTACGACGTGCACCGGCTCGTCCATGGGCGACCGCTCGTGATTGGAGGTGTCCGGGTCCCTTCGGAGCGGGGTCTGCAGGGACACTCCGACGCAGACGTGCTGCTCCATGCCGTTGCCGACGCCGCTCTGGGTGCAGCGGCGCTGGGCGACATCGGACGCCACTTTCCCGACACCGACCCCCGCTGGAAAGATGCCGATAGCGCCGACCTGCTCTCGTCCGTAGCGGAAAAACTGCGAACGGAGGGCTACGCCGTCCACAATGTGGATGCGACGGTCGTGCTCGAGCGGCCGAAGCTGCAGCCGCACGTCGACGAGATGCGGGGCGTCATCGCCCGGAGCCTGTCCGTTCCGGTCTCCGCCGTATCCGTAAAGGCCACCACCCAAGAGGGAATGGATGCGTTCGGACGAGGCCAGGGTGCCGCCGCCTTCGCGGTCTGCTTGATCGAGCGGACGGAGATGCCGAATGGGTGACCTCCTTCAGGAGTTCGTTCATTGGATTGAGATGCTCCCCCCGGCCTGGGCCTACGGCGCCGTCCTCTTGATCGCCTACGGCGAGAACGTCGTGCCCCCCATTCCGGGCGACATGGTGGTGGTCTTCGGCGGGTACCTCGTCGGAATCGGAAAGCTCAATTTCATCCTTGTCGTGCTGCTTGCCACGGCCGGGGGAGCGCTCGGATTCATGACGATGTATCTCGTCGGGTATGCCGTCGGCGATGCGGTCAGGGATCCCGACCGAATCCGGTGGATTTCGACGGATCAGGTGGGCAGGGCGCAGCAGTGGCTCGACCGGTGGGGCTACGGCCTGGTGGCCGCGAACCGGTTCCTGTCCGGATTTCGATCCGTCATTTCGCTTACGGTCGGCATGGCGCAGATGAACCCCGCTTATACGGCTCTGTTTGCCACGCTCAGCGCGTTCGTGTGGACGGCCTTGATCACCTATGGCGGATACGCGGTCGGCGAGAACTGGCAGCTCGTCGGTAAATATCTGCGCGATTATGGACGCATCGTCCTTGCGCTCGGCGCCCTCGTCGTGGCCGTTCAGCTCCTCCGCTGGTATTTGAAAAGAAAGGGAAGGTAGCCGCCCGGTCGTGAATGAGGAAACATCAATGAGGGTGGAGGATACACTGGATCCGCTGCCAAATGCGCCGGTTGACATGCCAGAGAAAGGCGGGTAGATTCAAGGAGGCCCTTCGGCTGCGGCACAGCGGTTGAAAAGCTGGCGTAGCTCAACTGGTAGAGCAGCTCACTTGTAATGAGCAGGTTGGGGGTTCGAGTCCCTTCGCCAGCTCTTCATTTGAAATTCTTGCTACGGCGGGGCACGCTGCGGGAGTCTCGCGTTATTTATGCACCCCGTTTTTGGGCAGGTGGCCGAGCGGTCAAAGGCGGCAGACTGTAAATCTGCTCCCTCAGGGTTCGGAGGTTCGAATCCTCCCCTGCCCACATATTCGGTTGAAAGTTTAACTGTTGACCGCTGATGGTTTTTAGATTCGGCGCCGCCTTCGAATTTGAGACACGGTCAACAGTCGACGGTCAACTGTTTTTGGTGCGGAAGTAGCTCAGATGGTAGAGCATCAGCCTTCCAAGCTGAGGGTCGCGGGTTCGAATCCCGTCTTCCGCTCTCGTAGTACATCAGTTCGTAGGTGCGGGACCGTACTATGAGGGTCTATGCGCGTGCTCCCCTAGGCGCGCCGACGAATCATCTCGGCGATGCGGCGGAACGACGCGGAGCGCGATGCAGCGGCACTCGTAGGTGAGCGTATTTGCGAATTGACGTACCCAGCACGCAGCGCCGCCTTAGCTCAGTGGTAGAGCACTTCCATGGTAAGGAAGGGGTCATCGGTTCAAATCCGATAGGCGGCTCACGCATGGAGCGTGTTCCGGCAGAGTCGGAATGCGTTTTTTATTACAGCGAGGCTCCTATTACTGGCGGCCGCCCGCAGGCTCGGCGGAGGAGATGTCGTCGCGCTCGGAACGTCGGAAAGGAGGTGTGCAGCGGCAAACAGGGATGAGATTTTCGCATCCGCTTTGTCGTCGACCGGCACGCAGGTAAGTTGAGTTCATAACACAATCCAGCGCAGCAAAGCAGCAGAAACATGGCTAAGGAGACCTTTCAGCGGAGCAAACCGCACGTCAACATTGGCACGATTGGTCACGTGGACCACGGGAAGACGACGTTGACGGCAGCGATCACGCTGGTGTTGAACCGTCGGGTGGAGGATCCGGCGAACGAGATTCGTTCGTTTGATTCGATCGACAACGCGCCGGAGGAGCGTGAGCGCGGCATTACGATCGCGACGGCGCACGTGGAGTACGCGACCGAGAAGCGTCACTACGCGCATGTGGACTGTCCGGGCCACGCCGACTACGTGAAGAACATGGTGACGGGGGCGGCGCAGATGGACGGGGCGATTCTGGTGGTGGCGGCCACCGACGGTCCGATGCCGCAGACGCGGGAGCACATTTTGCTGGCTCGGCAGGTGGGGGTGCCCTACATCGTGGTGTTTTTGAACAAGGTGGACCTGGTCGACGACGAGGAGCTTCTGGAGCTGGTCGAGCTGGAGGTGCGCGAGCTGCTGGACCAGTACGAGTTTCCGGGCGACGATACGCCGGTGGTGGCCGGCAGCGCGCTGGGGGCGCTCAACGGGGAGGCGGAGTGGGAGGAGAAGATTATGGAGTTGATGGCGCAGGTGGACGAGTACATTCCGACGCCGGAGCGGGATACGGAGAAGCCGTTTTTGATGCCGGTGGAGGACATTTTTTCGATTACCGGTCGGGGGACGGTGGCTACGGGCCGCATCGAGCGGGGCATCATCAAGGTGGGTGAGCCGGTGGAGATCGTGGGGATGCGGGAGGAGAAGCAGACCTCGACGGTGACGGGGGTGGAGATGTTCAGGAAGCTGCTCGACGAGGGGCAGGCGGGCGACAACGTGGGTTTGTTGCTGCGCGGCATCGAGAAGGACGAGATCGAGCGGGGGATGGTGATCTGCAAGCCGGGATCGATCACGCCGCACAAGCACTTCAACTGCGAGGTCTACGTGCTTTCGAAGGAGGAGGGCGGCCGGCACACGCCGTTTTTCAAGGGTTACCGTCCGCAGTTCTACTTCCGCACGACGGACGTGACGGGCGACATCGAGCTTCCGGAGGGCGTCGAGATGGTGATGCCGGGCGACAACACGCAGTTTGGGGTGAAGCTGATCCAGCCGGTGGCCATGGAAGAAGGGCTCCGCTTCGCCATCCGCGAGGGCGGCCGCACGGTCGGCGCCGGCGTGGTGACCAAGATTCTGGATTAA
>CAZXHQ010000293.1:0-5402 GCA_964640145.1 uncultured Rhodothermales bacterium
TCCTGCCATTAGACGACCGGGCATGATGATCGGCGCCTAACCCAGCGCTGCCGGCGATACTTTATAGTCTGGTAAAAATAGATACGCAGGCCGGCCAAATCAACGAACCCCCTCCTGCGTGGTTTCTGCTCGGAGCCCTTCCGTACGGTTTCGCAGACTTTTAAATAAGTGGTGCTCGGCCATCCCACTCTACTCCAGCAGGCCCAGAACCGCGTCGATGGGCAGCGCCTCGATCGCGCCGCGGTGGCCGCTCGTCGTTTCCGCACGAAAAAGCGAGTTATAGACGGCTTCCTCGGTGGCTTCGACCACGGCCACGAACAGCGGCGACATGTGCTGATTCGGGAGGATGGTGTACGCCGAGGCGTGCTCGCGGCGCGGCGGGGTGCGGCGCACGGCCGGCGCCGTCGAAAAGGCGATCGCATAATCGCCCGAGCCGTTGGTCATGGGCGATCCCGTCCGACCGATCGCCAGAAATGCACGACGAGCCAACCGTTCGAGATTCCGGGCCGAGATGGGGGCGTCTGTGGCCACGACGATCATCACGGATCCATCTGCGGAGGCGTCATCCACGTAGTCATCCAGATAATACTGGCCGAGCAGCCTCCCGACCGGGACGCCCATGACGTGCAGCATTCCGCCGTAGTTCGTCTGCACGAGCACGCCGACCGTGTACCCTCCGAGGGCGGAAGGTAGGACGCGGGAGCTCGTGCCGATGCCGCCTTTCCACCCGAAAGCCACCGTGCCGGTGCCGGCACCGACCGCGCCCTCTGCAACGGGCCCTCCGGCGGCGCCCTCGATGGCCCCCACGACGTCCGCCACCGAGACGGCCCTCGCGCGGATGTCGTTCAGATAGCCGTCGTTGGTCTCGCCGACCACGGCATTGACGGATCGCACGTCCTCATTGCCGGGCTGAGCCAGCGTGTATTCCACGACCGCGGCGGCGGCCTCCGGCACGGAGAGCGTGTTCGTCAGCACGATCGGCACCTCTATCTCCCCGAGCTCGCGCACCTGCGTGATGCCCGTCAGCTTGCCGTATCCGTTGCCGACGGCAATGCCTGCAGGCACCTTCTCGGCGTAGAGATTACCGTCGTGCGGCAAAACGGCAGTGGCCCCGGTTCGGACCTCCTCGCCGCGCACGATGGTCACGTGCCCCACGAGCACGCCCTGCACGTCGGTGATGGCGTTCAGCGGCCCCGGCTCGAGGACGCCCGGCCGAACGCCGACGTCGCGCGCACGCGGCCGCTCCTGCGCCTCGGCGACGCGTCCCGTCCACCAGAAGAGCATGGCGACCAAAACGAAATATTTCGTAACCGTACGTTCCATGGCGCGAAGGCGTATGGGCGATAGGGTGAGGCCGTACATAGTTAGACCGTACATATGTGGCCCCCTCTCCGGTCGGCAGCGAATCGCCGCACGCCGAAGCACCACCCTGGGTGGCACGCCGCCCGACCGGCACGACTCGCCGAGCGGATCAACGCAACAGCACCTGCGTTGCACGCGCCCTGTCACGGAGGCGGCGGATCCTACAGAAAATATGGATATGAATCAGGATAAGGTAATCGGTGTCATCGGCGGCATGGGCCCCTACGCCGGGCTCGACCTGGTGCGTAAGATCTTCGACCTCACGGATGCCAGAAAGGATCAGGAGCATTATTCCGTGGCCCTGCTCTCCTTTCCCGGCCGTATACGGGACCGCAGCACCTTTCTTTTCGAAAAATCGGGCGACAACCCCGCCGACGCCATCGCCGACATCGCGCTGGAGCTCGACGCGATCGGCGCCGTCGCCGCAGGCATCCCCTGCAATACGGCCCACGCCGCTCCTATTTTCGACGTCATTCTACGTCGGCTCGAAGAGGGCGGAGCCGGCATGAAGCTGCTCCACATGATTCGCGAGACCGCCGGCTACATCAGCCGCGAGACGGAGGGCCTCGAGCGCATCGGCATCCTGTCCACGCTCGCCGTTTGCCGACTCGGTCTCTACGACGGACCGCTGGTCCGGCACGGGTTCGAGCCTATCCTGCCGGACGAAAACGTGCAGGAAAACATCGTCAATCGAACGATTTTCGACCCTACCTACGGCATCAAAGCGCAGGCGAACCCGGTCTCGGCCATCGCCCGTCAAAGCCTCATGAACGCAATCGAGCACTTGAAGGAGAAAGGGGCCCAGGCCGTCATCCTCGGCTGCACCGAGCTGCCCCTGGCGGTGCCGGAAAAGGAAATCGAATCGCTGCCCATCATCGATCCGACGGAGATTCTGGCACGCGCTCTCATTCGCGAGGTGAACGGCGGCTCCCCCGACACCTGATCTAGACGGATCATATGCCTTTATGTCGGGTTGAGCCATTGTCCATTTTCCTACCACGCAGCGACCATCCCCCGGTCACTCCAGGCATGCTCAGCCAGGCAGTCGAAGACTACCTGAAGGTCATCTATCAGCTCCAGGAAAACGGTGCGACCGTTTCCACTAGCGACATCGCACGGGCTCTGGACGTCTCGTCGGCGTCCGTCACCAACATGGTCAAGCGACTCGCCCAGCTGAGCCTCGTGGAGTACGAATCCTACCGAGGCGTCAAGCTAACCCTCACCGGTGAAAAGGTCGCCCTCGAGATCATCCGACATCACCGGCTCCTCGAACTGTACCTGCGAGAGGTGATGGGCTACTCGTGGGACAAAATCCACGAAGAGGCCGAACACCTCGAACATCATATCTCCGAGGAGTTCGAGGAGAAGCTCGACGAGCTGCTCGGATATCCCACGCATGATCCCCACGGAGATCCGATTCCGACGCGCGAAGGCGAGATCGCCGAAATCACGACGGACTCCCTTGCCGACGTGGAGCCGGGCACGTCGGTGGTAATCCAGCGCGTCTCGGACGCTGACCCCGAGATGCTGACGTATCTCGAAGAGATAGGCCTGCTGCCGGGCACCGAGCTGACCGTGATCGAGAAAGCCCCGTTCCACGGTCCGGTGAAGGTGCGGATGCAGGGCCGCATGCGCCTGGTCGGCCACCGCATCGCCTCAAACGTCTTCGTCGACTCCGAGGATCGTTAGTCTACTAGGCCAAGCCCCATAGCAGTCGATGCCTGGAAGCGTACCGGCAGGGTACTCTTCGTCCAGTCCATAAAACTTCGCCGACGCGTCAATACGGCACGCGCGCCTCGTACGCCGCCCAGGCCCGGAAGGCCGCGTCGGCCGCTTCCGGCAGGGCCCGGATCATCGCGATGCCGCGCTCGGAGACGGGCCGTGCGAGCTCATCGTAGATGGCCTCGTCGTCGAATCCGGCCGCCATGGCGTCCTTGCGCGTCGCCGCGTAGAAGATGCGGTCGAGCCGGGCCCAGTAGACGGCGCCCAGGCACATGGGACACGGCTCGCAGGTTGCATACAGGTCACATCCGGACAGATTGAAGGTCCCCACGGCCGCAGCCGCCGATCGGATGGCGTTGATCTCAGCATGCGCCGTCGGATCGTTGTCGACGGTCACCCGGTTGCAGCCCCGGCCCACGATGCGGCCCTCCCTGGCGACGAGCGCCGCAAACGGACCGCCCGTACCCGAGCATACGTTGTCGACGGCCATCTCCACGGCGGTCCTCATTAAATCCTCATGCATGGTCAAAAACCGATCTTCGTCCAGACGAACCCGGGGATTCAGGTGTACTGCTTGGCCGTGGAATTCGGTCCCTGCATGGCCTGCCGGCAAATGCGGACCTGCGCCTCGATGAGCGTGTTCACGCACTCGTCGTGATTCTCCACCTGGTGCCAGTTACAGTCCGGATACCGAGATCGAAGCTGCCGCCGGGCTTCGCTTCGCATGAGCCAGTACGCCGCGTTCCAGGCAAGCCGGGCGTTTTCGTCGAACATTCTGCGCCGTACTTTGGAGATCGATGATGCTTCGCAGCCTACTCTCCCGCATGGTTCCGGGCACGGATTCAAGCGGCCTGCGTGTGGCATCAGTATCGACGCGGTCCCCGTCGCCTTAAGCACCCAGCATTATCCGGAAGCCGCATGAAAGACCTCGCGCAGCGAACCGAGAACCTCGCCCAGAGCGACATCCGAGCGATTACGGCGATGGTGAAAGCGTCCGACGGCATCAACTTGGGACAGGGCATCTGCGATCTGCCCGTCCCGGAGGCGATCCGGCGGAGTGCACAGCGTGCTATCGACGAAGAGCCGCCCATCTACACGCCTTACGCGGGGATCGATCGGCTGCGATCGGCCATCAGGGCAAAGGTCGTGCGCTACAACAGGCTTCCCGTCGTGTCCGACGAGGAGATCATGGTCAGCGCGGGCGCCACGGGCGCGTTTGTGACGGCCATCTTCGCCCTGCTGAATCCCGGCGATGAGGCCATCCTCTTCGAGCCGTTCTACGGATACCACCGCAACCTCATTCGGCTCACCGGCGCGAGGCCGACATACGTGCCGCTTCAGGGGCCCGATTTTCGGGTGGATGTCCGGGCGCTGCAAGGCGCCGTCACCTCCCGCACCAAAGCGGTCGTCGTCTGCACGCCCGGCAATCCGAGCGGCAAGGTTTGGACGCAGGGAGAGCTCGAGCAGCTTCTCGGGGTTCTCGACGCACACGACCTCTATGCCGTGACGGACGAAATCTACGAACACATGGTCTACGACGGGCGCACCCACGTCTCGCTGGGATCGTTGCCGGGCGCCTACGACCGCACGGTGACCGTCTCCGGCTTCTCGAAGACGTTCAACGTGACGGGCTGGCGGCTGGGTTACGCCGTGGGTCCGGAGCGGCTGATCGGGACGATGGGACTGCTGAACGACCTATTCTACATCTGCGCCTCGGCCCCGCTGCAGTACGGAGTTGCCGACGCGCTGCCCATGGATCCGTCCTATTTCGAGGAGATGCAGGCTTCCTACAGCGCCAGGCGACGCTTGATGTGCGAGACGCTCGAGAGCTGCGGCTTTCAGGTCTCGTGGCCCGAGGGCGCCTACTACGTCATGGCGGATTTCTCGCCCCTCGCGGACCGAAGGGCGGGGTTCGAAAACGACGGGGCGGCATCCGAGACGCTCATCCGTGAAGCCGGCGTCGCCGCCGTGCCGGGCAGGTCGTTCTTCCGGCATCCGGCCGCCGGCGGACGCTATCTCCGCTTCTGCTACGCGAAGGAGCTCGAAGAGCTCGAGGACGCCTGCCGCCGCCTCCGAGGCGCCTTCGCACCGTCCTGACGCGCGTTCACGACGGCGCCAGCACGCTCTCGAGCGCCTCGAGCACGGCGTCGTGCAGATGACCGTTCGTGGCCACGATGCCGACGTTGCGCTCGAGCCGCACCCCCCGGCTGAAGTCGAGGGGCTTCCCATTGAGATCGGTGACACGTCCTCCCGCCTCTTCGATCACCAGCGCCCCAGAGGCGTGGTCCCATATCTTCTCGACGTACCCCGTGTGCTTC
>CAZXHQ010000294.1:0-5397 GCA_964640145.1 uncultured Rhodothermales bacterium
CCCTTCATATTTTGACATTCAGGCCGCAGGTTCGTAATTACATCCTGTCGAAATGACGTTTCATATATGAGATTGCGGGCATGAGCGACCAATATGTCATACCCTCCTTGAAGCGGGCCGTCCAGGTGTTGGAGGTGCTCGCTCGCGACGGAGGCAGGGTATCGCTGGCGGATCTCAGCCGGTCCACGGACATACCCAAGAGCACGCTCTTCCGTATTCTCGCGACGCTTCAAAACGAACAGTGCGTGGTCTCCGATGAAGCGAGCAAGACCTACCGTCTCGGGCCGAAGCTCTGGGAGCTGGGCAATGCCTACGTCAGCCAGCTCGATTTCTACGGGGCGGCCATACCGGCGATGCGCGACCTCGCCGACGCATGCGGTGAGAGCGTCTTCCTAGGCATTCTCACGGAAGGCGAAGTCGTATACGTCCGGCAGATGGTGAGCCCGGATGCCGTAACCGTCGTAAATAAGCTCGGCCAGCGGGCGCCGGTCTACTGTACGGCAACCGGCGAGGCCATCCTGGCCTTCCTGCCGGAGCAGGAGGCCATCTCCATTCTCGAGAAGCAGGAAATCCTCGCCTACAACCCCAAGACGAACACGGATCTTTCCGATCTCGAGGCCAGGCTCGACCAGATTCGGCAGAACGGTGTCGCCGTGGTCGACGGGGAATACAATGCTGAGTTGTTGTGCATCTCGTCGCCGATACTCGATAAAACGCAAACCGCGTGTGCGGCCATTACCGTGGCCATGCTTTCGGCGACCGCCAGGATAAAGCGAGTTCAGGAGGTATCGGCGCTGGTGCGGGAGACGGCCGCCAGGATTTCCCGCCAGTTAGGATACCTGGGCAACGGCGTGGCCGGCTTCACGAACCTGACGTTCTAGCCGGTCCGGCCCTCACGGCTCCCTTGCGGCGCCTGGCCGTGGCTGCCCGGATCCGGCGAACGTACCGAGTCTAACGAACAGAAAAAGATCGCTTCCATGACCATTGCAAAGCTGGACGAAATTCAAGGCCGGGCGTATCCCGCCCGTCGCATAACGCAGAACCTGGTAGGGGGCGCATCACCCATTCAAGCCTCCGGTTTTGCGATGGGACACGTCGTCTTGGATCCGAGCGGCGGCCAGGTACCCTGGCACAATCACGATCAGGAGGAAGTGTACTACGTGATCGAAGGCGCGGGCGAGATCTGCATAGGTAATCGGCGCCGGCCCATTACTGCCGGCGAAGCCGTATACATTCCGTCGGGCGCCTTCCATCAGCTGACCAACACCGGCGAGACGCCGCTCAAAATGCTCTACTGCTACAGTCCGAGCACGCCCGTCGCCCACTGGCGCCAGGAACTGGAGGGCACGCTGCCGCGCGCCGGCATCGAGGCGCCGCCCCTTCCCGAAGGCGCCTGGCCGCAGCATACCGATACCGGGGACGGAGCGCCATAGGACCGTCGCGCGTGCCTCGCTGCTACGACCGACCACCCACGACCCCTCGATCATCCGCCCGACATGCAACCTTCAAAAACTCGTAAGATCGGTGTCATTCTGAACGGCGTGACGGGGCGGATGGGCTCGAATCAGCACCTGATGCGATCCATCGTGCCCATCATTCGCCAGGGCGGCGTACGGCTCAGCAATGGCGACGCCGTCATGCCGGACCCCGTGCTCGTAGGACGCAATCCGGACAAGCTCAAGAAGCTGGCGGAGCGGTCCGGCATCTCGAACTGGTCCACGGATCTCGATGAGGCGCTGGCCGACGAGCGGTATGCGGTATACTTCGACGCACAGACGACGGAGCGTCGCGCCGAGAGCGTGACCCGGGCCATCGCCGCGGGAAAGCACATCTACTGCGAAAAGCCCTCGGCGCTAACCACCGAGAACGCGCTGAAGCTTTATCGCCTGGCAGAGGACGAAAAGGTCAAGCACGGCATCGTGCAGGATAAGCTGTGGCTGCCGGGCCTTCGCAAGCTTCAACTGCTTCGAGAGACCGGTTTTTTCGGCGAAATCCTGTCCGTGCGGGGGGAGTTCGGCTACTGGGTGTTCGAGGGCGATCCCCTTCCCGCTCAGCGTCCGTCGTGGAACTACCGGATGGAAGACGGCGGCGGCATCGTGCTGGACATGTTCCCGCACTGGCGGTATGTGCTCGATAATCTGTTTGGGGAGGTACAGGCCGTCTCCGCCCTGACGGCCACACACATCCCCCGGCGATGGGACGAAGAAGGGCGGCCCTACGAAGCCACCGCCGACGACGCAGCCTATGCGACGTTCGAGCTCGACGGCGGAATCATCGCCCATTTCAACTCGTCGTGGACCGTGCGCGTCCGGCGGGATGACCTCGTCACGATTCAGGTGGATGGAACGCGCGGCTCCGCCGTCGCGGGCCTGCGGGCGTGCTTCATCCAGCCCTACAGCGGCACGCCCAGCCCCGTATGGAACCCGGATGAGGAGAACCCGACCGACTTCTACGACGGCTGGATGGAGATGCCGGACCAGATGTCCTTCGAGAACGCCTTCAAGGTGCAGTGGGAATACTTCCTGCGTCACGTTGCAGAGGATACGCCGTTCCGGTGGAACCTGATGGAAGGCGCCAAAGGCGTGCAGCTAGCCGAGAAGGCGTACGAGTCCTCCGATCGACGTGCCTGGGTAGCCGTACCCCCGCTGGAAGTCGTGGCGGCCGAATAGACATCCGGCTTCCCATTCGCCGGGTTCCGGATCGGCTCCGCTAGGCAGAGACACGCTCGAGCCGCGCATCGTCAGTTTGCCCCGTATGAACAAACGTAAGCACACGTGATTGATCTGACACACGCCATCCGCGACGAAGATCTCCTGCCGAAGATCGATCGCCTCTGGGAGCTGTCCGCAAACAAGCTCCTTGCCATAGACGACACGTACGGGGCGTCGGGGGGTGCGCCCGTCTTTACGGTAGACGGCCGCTACACCTCGAGGGGGTGGACGGAGTGGACGCAGGGCTTCCAGTTCGGATCGGCCCTCCTTCAGTTCGACGCGACCGGCGACGAAGCTTTTCTGGAGATGGGGCGGCGGCGGACCGTGGATCGGATGGCCGTTCACGTGACGCACACGGGGGTCCACGATCACGGCTTCAACAACGTAAGCACGTACGGCGCTCTTCTTCGCCTGGCCGTCGAAGGCCGCGTCGAAGCCGGCGAATGGGAACGGCGATACTACGAGCTGGCCCTCAAATGCTCCGGCGCCGTGCAGGCATCGCGGTGGACGAACGTGCGCGAGGGCGGCTACATCTATTCGTTCAACGGGCCGCATTCGCTTTTCGCCGACACGATCCGGACCCTGAGGAGCCTCGCCGTCGCCCACCTTCTCGGCCACGAGCTGCAGGCCGAGAACGACGCACGAATCTCGCTGCTCGGGCGGCTCCTGACGCACGCGACGACGACGGCCCGCTATACGGTCTATTACGGCGAGGAGCGGGATACCTACGACGTGCGGGGCCGGGTGGCGCACGAGAGCCTCTTCAACGTGAACGACGGAAGCTATCGGTGTCCGAGCACGCAGCAGGGGTATTCCCCCTTCAGCACGTGGACCCGCGGCCTGGCGTGGATCATTCTCGGCTATGCGGAGCAGATTGAGTTCGTGGACGCCTTGCCGGACGGCGAGCTCGAACCTTTTGGGGGGCGGGAGGACGTGCGGAATGTGATGCAGCGCGCCGCGACGGCGGCGGCCGATTTCTACATCGAGCAGACGCCGCCCTGCGGGGTCCCGTACTGGGACACCGGCGCTCCGGGCCTGCCGGAGCTCGGCGATTACCTGGCTCGTCCGGCCGATCCGTTCAACGACGCCGAGCCGGTGGACAGCTCGGCCGCCGCCATCGCCGCGCAGGGACTGTTCCGCCTCGCCCGCTGCGTCGACGGGGGCGACCGCTACCGGCAGGCCGGCGTGCGCGTGCTGAACACGCTCCTCGACGAACCCTATCTGAGCACGGATCCGGAACACCAGGGCCTGATCCTACACTCCGTCTATCACCGGCCGAACGGATGGGACCGCGTGCCGGCGGGGCGCGCCGTTCCGTGCGGAGAATCGACCATGTGGGGGGATTATCACGCCCGGGAGGCCGCGCTCTGCTTCCAGCGAATGGTGGGCGAGGGGCCGTACCTTACGTTCTTCAACGTGCAGCCGTCCGAGTCCCGCCGCGACCCTGACGTCCGACCCCGCTCACCGGCAAAGTCCAAGTAGTAAGGCAGCGTTCCATGAATCGAGTTGCACTCGTCACCGGCGGCACCAGAGGGATCGGTCTCGGCATCGCCGAGGCGCTCGCGGATGAAGGCTTCGATCTTGCGCTCTGCGGACGTCGCGGGGCCGCCTCCGTTCAGCCGACCATCGACGGTCTTCGGCAAAAGGGCAACCGCGTGCTCTACGTTTCGGCCGACATCAGCAGCGGCGAGGATCGCACGTCGCTGATCGAATCCGTGCGCGAGGAGTACGGTCGCCTGCACGTCCTGGTCAACAACGCCGGCGTCGCGCCCGCCGAACGCGTGGACATGCTCGACGCCGGCGAAGAGAGCTTCGACCGGGTGCTGAGCATCAACCTCCGCGGTCCTCATTTTCTGACGCGCGACGCATGCCGTTGGATGATCGAACAGCAGCGCAACGATGCGTCCTACCGCGGCGCCGTCGTGACCATCACGTCTGTGTCCGCTTCCCTGGCATCCCCGGAGCGGGCCGAGTACTGCATCTCGAAGGCCGGCTTGAGCATGGATACACAGCTCTGGGCCGTTCGCCTGGCGGAGTACGGCATCCCCGTCTACGAGGTTCGTCCCGGCGTCATCCGCACCGACATGACCTCCGGCGTGACCGCGAAATACGACCGCCTGATAGAGGACGGCTTGATGCTTCAGTCCAGATGGGGCACCCCCGAAGACGTCGGACGCGCCGTGGTCATGCTGGCCCGCAACGACCTGGGGTATTCGACCGGCCAGGTGATCATGGTCGACGGCGGGATGGCGGTCGGCCGTCTCTAAGAGGAAACCCAGAGGACAGAGTCCCTGCGCGCGGCATCGTCCTCAGGGGTCGCGAGACCTGGCACCTCCCTTGCAGTAGGCAGAAGGACGGAGTCGAAATTGAGCAGATCGCGGTGCAAAAAGCCGCCCTACTACCTATGAAATAGCGGCCAACCCGCGCCGATACATAAATCGTCGCGGGAACGGCCGGGAGTTACTACCCGCCGCTACATTTCCATCCCCACGGGTAGCCCGGCAAAGGGCGTCGGCTTCGGCCGGCGCCCTTTAATTTTGGCACAGCCCCGACGCAGTCGCGCGGGAGCCGGCAGCAAGGGGCAACTCGAATCCATCGCGTATCCTTCTGGTTACATTTCTTGCCGACGTCGACCTAAATCGAAACCGAATGGTATAATATTTTTGTCGTTACACATCCTAAACGT
>CAZXHQ010000295.1:0-3532 GCA_964640145.1 uncultured Rhodothermales bacterium
ACAATAGCGTGACGCAACAGCAGCACCAGCGCCCTATCATGAGATCCTTCCTGTACCGCTTCGCGACAGCGGCGACCGCCGTCGTTTGGGGCGCCATGCTTCTTGTGCCCTCCCTCCGGGCCCAGTCGCTGCAGGCCGGTGAACCAGAAGCTCTGCCCGTCGACGGCTACTTCGCGCCGAGCTGGTCGCCGGACGGCACGCGCCTGGCTCTTACCGGACCGCGCTACGAGGGCATCTACCTGTTCGACCTCGCGACCGGAGTGGTCACTCCCGTGACGGACGAGCCGGCCGCCGGGTTCGGGTACGCATGGTCACCGGACGGCACGGCGATTCTCGCGCGCGCGGCCCGTTTCCAGAACGGCCGCCGCTCCGACGCGCTGAAAGTCTACTATGTGGATACGGACGACGTCGCTCAGCTTACGGAATACCGCCATGACCTGTCGAGCTTGCCGCGGTGGAACGGCAGCCGCGTACTGCTCTATGCCGAGCGCGATCTCGAAGTCTTCTCCACGGAGACCTCGAAGACCGGCGAGGACCGAGACGTGCCGACGCTGATGCCGACCGAGAGGGGACTGGCCCGCGTCAACGGCGCGCAGGCGACGGTCGAACGGCTCGATGTATTCTCAGACCAGTCGCTGCTCAACGTCACGCCTTCGCCCGACGGCTCGAGCGTTGCCTTTGAAGTGATGGGCGGCCACCTCCGTGTGATGCACGTCGACGGTACGGGCCTCGTCGATCTCGGCGCCGGAAATCGTCCCTCCTGGTCGCCCGACGGCGAGTGGGTCGTCTTCATGCGCACGGAGGACGACGGACACGCTTTCACCGCCTCGGACCTCTACGCCGCGCGCGCGGACGGCTCAGAAACCATACGACTCACTCACAGCGAGCGGCGGCTGGAAATGAATCCTGCCTGGTCGCCCGACGGCGCGCACATCGCCTACGACGATCTGGCCGACGGACGCATCTATCTCCTGCCCATCTCGCGCTAAGCCTTTCTACCGCCGAGACCCTGCTCCATGCGATCCGGTACGTACGTTCTCGTTGCTGTTTTTCTGGCCGTCCCGGCCTTCGCGCAGCCGGTCACCGGCCTCTCGGGCTGGGACGTCGTCCTGGATCCCGGCCATTCACGTACTGAGAATCAGGGCGTGTACGGCTATTCGGAGGCCGAGAAAAACCTTGCCGTCGGCCTTGCGCTTCAGGATCTGCTGGTCTCGGAGACCGACGTCGACACGGTCTATCTCACGCGGTGGAACAGCCAGATGGAGGTGAGTCTGTCTCAACGCGTCGACTTTGCCAACAGCCGTGCGACCGACCACTTCCACTCCATCCACAGCAACGCCGCCGGACCGGATGCCAACTTCGTCCTGATGCTTTGGCCACAGTACCCGGACGGGTCGGAAGCCGTCCCGAACGGCGGCAAGCACATGTCGGAGATCATGGCGCCCACGCTCAGCGCAGCCATGCGCATCGACAACGGGGGAGCCATCGGCGAGTGCGACTTTTACCGTGACTCGCCCTGTACGGTCGACGTAGGTGCGGGGAAGGGCGGCTCACGAAATTTCGTGCAGCGATACACGAGCATGGCTTCCGAAATCAGCGAAGCCGGCTTTCATACCAATCCGCGCCAGAACCAGCTCAACATGAATGCGGACTGGAAGCGGCTCGAAGCCCGGGCGCTGTACTGGTCCATCCTCGCTTATCACGGGGTGGAGCGCCCCCAGGTCGGTATCGTTACGGGGACGGTCTCCGACATCGAGACCGGTCGACCCATCAACGGCGCAACGATCACGGCCGGCGACACGTCGTACGTCACCGACACCTACGAATCGCTCTTCCATCGCTATTCGAACGACCCGGACCAGCTGCGCAACGGATTCTACTACCTCGACGGTATCTCACCCGGAAACTCGGTCACGGTCATCGTGGAAGCTCCCGGCTTCGAGCCTGCGACGCGACAGGTCACGCTCCTCGAGAACGACTTTACGTTCGAGGACGTCTCGATGATCTCGACGGTACCCCCGCTGGTGGCGCAGACGACCCCCGAGGAGGGAACCGAACGATTCCGGATCATAGATCCCGTTCGCATCACGTTTTCCAGGCCGATGAATCCGTCCACCGTCGAGAACGCGTTCTCGATCGAGCCCTCTACCTCACGATCTTTTGCGTGGACGAACGGGCAGACGGAACTCGTCTTTCGTCCGGATACGCTGCTTCCCGAGACGGACTACACGCTCCGCATCGCAGACACCGCCGAAGGCGCATACGGCCACCGATTCGACGGCGACGGCGACGGGACGGCCGGCGGGGATTTCGCGTTTTCCTTTACGACGGGTCTGGCCGACGCCTTCGCTCCACGCCCCGTCGCGAGCTACCCGGCGCCCAACGCCACGGACATAGAACGGCGGCCCGCCATCACGATCATCTTCAACGAGGTGCTCGGCGCATCGTCCGTTACCGAAGACCTTTTCACCTTCGAGCCGACATCGGGCGGCCCGGCGATAGACCTGACCCTGCGCCACCACGTGATGCGGGATACGAGCTTCATCGTGTTCTATCCACAGGACGGACTGCAGGCGGACACCTATTACCGGCTGACCGTAGCGCCGGGGCTGGCCGACCGCTCCGGGAATGAGATAGCAGGTGCGGTCAGCATCCGGTTCCGAACGACGAATCGTTCGCCGGAGACTGCGATGATCGACTCCTTCGAGCCGTCCGGCCAGGGCGCGTGGTGGCAGCCCCAACAAAGCGGCTCGACGACCGGCTTCGTGACCGACTCGACCTCGTTCGACGACACGGCCGAGGTCGCCTACAGCTCGCTGGGCAGCACGCAGTCGAAGCAGCTCCGCTACGGGTGGGACGCGGACGCCGCGCAGCATCTCATCCGCACCTATCTCGAAGGCGGGCCTGCGCGCAGCATCAGGTTCGATCGGACGTACAAACTGAAAGCTTACGTCTTCGGTGACGGCAGCGGCAACAGGTTTCGGTTCGCCGTCGACGACGGCCTGGGCGGCTCGAACGAGGGGCACGAAGTCAGCCCCTGGCACACGATCGACTGGTTCGGCTGGCGTCCCGTCGAGTGGGATCTCTCCGAAGGTGAGCTCGGCTCGTGGATCGGCGACGGATCGCTCGATCCACCCTTCCGGTTCGACAGCTTTCAGCTCACCTACTCGGGCAGCGAATACGGCACGATATACGTCGACAACCTCCAGATCGAGCAGCTTGTCGCTACCGGTTCGGAGGACGATCAAGAGCTCCCCGACCGGCTCACCCTCTATCCGAATTATCCCAATCCGTTCAACCCCTCGACGACCCTTCGCTTCGCGGTGCGCGAGGCGACGCCCGTCACGCTTACGATCTACGACGCGCTGGGCCGCGAGGCCGCCGTCCTGATAGAGGGCGAAACGATGGCTCCCGGATCACACGAGATCCGGTGGGATGCCAGGGGCTTCTCGAGCGGTCTCTACCTCGCGCGGCTCACGTCGCCCGGAGCCTCCTCCACGACCCGACTCATCCTGACGAAGTGAGCGCCGCC
>CAZXHQ010000295.1:3632-5395 GCA_964640145.1 uncultured Rhodothermales bacterium
GGGCGCCCTATTCGGCCTGGACGGATGCCCTATTCCATCTTGATGGCGGCATGCGATTCCCGCCGGCCATCGACGTCCAGGACGTAGAAATACGTTCCGTTCGCCGTATTCTCGGCGTCCCACGTCACCTCATAGCCGCCGGACGTCAGATGACGGCCGCGAAGGAGCCGAATGACCTCTTGCCCGGCGGCGTTATAGACGGTCAGACGCACCTCCCCCGCCTTCTCCATCTGAAACGGAATGGTCATCCGGTCCTTGAACGGATTCGGATAGTTCTGCCCGAGCTGGAAGGCGACCGGGACGTCGGGCGTTTCGACGGACGTCGCGCGACCTTCCAATGAGACGTAATTCGACAGCTCGCTTTCGATTGAGTTGCGACTGACGCTCGTCACGCCGTAATAATATGGATCGCCCGCGATGCCCGGTCGATCGGTCACCGCTTCCTCGCCGGTTACAGCCAGGAGGTTGCCGGCGCCTGAGGTCAGTTCCGACGGACTCGGCGGCGCCTCCGAGCGCATCCGATAGACTGCGTAGAAGTGCGCGTCGGACTGCTTGGCCGGCGCGGGCGGCATCCACGTCAGGGTGACCTCCTCGTCCGTCGACCATTCGAAGGCGAGTGCCTCCGGCGCAAGCGGAACGGAGAGGCTCTTCCACTCCATGGTCGGCGTCAGAGCCGGAACCGCATAGAGATCGGTACGCAGCGAATCTACAAAGCCCTTGGAGGAATACTGCGTGATGTTCAGCGCGCGAAAGAACACGCTCCCCTGGATGTCGTCGGACGTGCGGTTGAATCGGACCTGACGGGGTACTTCGTCGGCGTTAAAGAGGCTTCCGCCGTAGGTCGCTGCGTCGGACCGGTACAATCCGTGTCCGGGATAGAGATGGCGCTCACTGGCAGCAGCGTGGTCGGCCCACCAGGGCGCGAGCTTCCCGTAGTCCTGTCCGCCGCCGAACGGCCAGTAGAGCTGCGGCGTGAGGTAGTCGATCCACTGCTGCTCGAGCCAGTTGACCGCATCGGCGTAGATCACGTTGTAGGCATCGAGTCCCACGATGCCCGACGGCACGCCGTTCTTCCAGATGCCGAACGGACTGATCCCGAAGGCGACCTCCGGCTTCGCAGCCTGGATGGCTTCGTGGACGCTCTTGACGAACATGTTGATGTTGAAGCGGCGCCACGTGTCGATGCTGGAGAACCCGGTCGTGTTGTGCTCCTCGAACGTCGCCTCATCCTCATCCGTTATCTGATTGGGCGGGTACGGGTAGAAATAGTCGTCGAAGTGGACGCCGTCGACGTCGTAGCGCTGGACGACGTCCACCACGACGTCCGTGACGTAGTCGCGAACGTCCGGGATTCCGGGGTTCAGAATCTCGAGCGGTCCGATCTCGAGGATCCACTCCGGATGGGTGACCGTGACGTGAGACTCGTCGGGCGCGTATTCCGAGCCCCGGTCTGCCCGAAACGGATTGAACCAGGCATGCAGCTCCATGCCGCGCTTGTGGGCCTCTTCGACGGCGAACTCCAGAGGATCGTAGAACGGGTCGGGAGCACGGCCCTGCTCGCCCGTAAGCCAGTACGACCAGGGCTCGAAATCGGATGCGTACATGGCGTCCGCTTCGGACCGAATCTGGAAGAAAACGGCATTGATGCCGGCTGCTTTCAGTTCATCGAGCAGAGCCGTGAGCTCGGCCTGCTGCGCGGCCGGCGAGCTGGACCTGGGCCAGTCGAGGTTAAGGACCGTCGCAATCCACGTGCCGCGGAATTC
>CAZXHQ010000296.1:0-5372 GCA_964640145.1 uncultured Rhodothermales bacterium
ATGAAATCCTCCTTCTGATAGGGGAGGAGCTTGGCGAGCGCCTTTCTGCGGTCCTCTTCGGATCCGGCGAGGATCATCTCGCGGACCGCCTGGATACGGTCGCCTTCGAAGAACATGTGCTCCGTACGGCAGAGCCCGATGCCCTCGGCGCCGAACTCGATGGCCTTGCGCGCATCAGCCGGTGTGTCGGCATTCGTACGGACGCCCATGTCGCGAACCTCGTCGACCCACTCCATAAACTCCGCGAATTCGCCGCTCAGCTTCGGCTCGACGAGCGGCTGCTTCCCTTCGATCACTTCGCCGCTCTGACCGTTGATCGAGATCCAGTCGCCTTCCCCGAGCGTGACTTCGCCGTTGGTGAACGTCTTCGCACGATAGTTGATCACGATGTCGCTGCAGCCGGCCACGCAAGGCTTGCCCCAGCCGCGCGCCACGACGGCCGCATGGGAGGTCATGCCGCCGCGGGAGGTGAGGATGCCTTCGGCGGCGTCCATGCCGCCGACGTCCTCCGGGCTGGTCTCGATGCGCACGAGGATGACCTGCTTGCCGTCGGCCTTCCACGCTTCGGCGTCCTCGGCCGTGAAGACGACCTGACCGACCGCCGCTCCCGGGGAGGCCGGAAGTCCCCGTCCAATCACGTCGGCCGCGTAGGCATCCACGTCTTCGAACTGGGGATGGAGGAGCTGATCGAGATGATTGGGCTCGACGAGAACGCCCACGGCCGTCGACTCGTCGACGAGCCCTTCGCGTACCATGTCGACCGCGATCTTGATGGCCGCCGTCCCGGTGCGTTTGCCGTTGCGCGTCTGGAGGATGAAGAGCCGGCCGTGCTGTACGGTGAACTCGATATCCTGCATGTTCTGGTAATGCTTCTCGAGGCGGTTGGTCACTTCGACCAGCTCCTTGTAGGCCTGCGGAAACTCATCCGCCATCTGCTGGATGTCTTCCGGCGTCCGGATTCCGGCCACGACGTCTTCGCCCTGCGCGTTGACCAGAAACTCGCCATAGAGCTTGTTCTCACCGGTCGACGGGTTGCGCGTGAAGCAGACGCCCGTGCCGCTGTCTTCGCCCGTGTTGCCGTAGACCATCGCCTGCACGTTGACCGCGGTGCCGAGGAGCCCCGCGATCTTGTTGATGCGCCGGTACTTGACGGCGCGCTCGGTGTCCCACGACGAGAATACGGCGTTGATCGCATGCTTGAGCTGCTCGCGCGGATCCTCCGGAAACATGTCGCCCGTGCCCTTGCGGTAGATCGCCTTGTAGCGATCGACCAGGATCTTGAGATCCTCACCCGTGAGGTCGACGTCATTTTCGACGCCCCGCTCGTTTTTCAGCTTTTCGATGGCCTCCTCGAAATGCTTGTGCGACACGCCCATGACGACGTTGCCGAACATGTCGACAAAGCGCCGATAGGCATCATAAGCGAAGCGAACGTTATTCGTCTTCCTGGCCAGGCCTTCGACGACGTCGTCGTTCATACCGAGATTCAGGACCGTGTCCATCATGCCGGGCATGGAGACGGCCGCGCCGCTGCGGACGGATACGAGCAGCGGATTCTCCGCGTCGCCCAGCTTGGCGCCCATCTCGTCTTCGAGACGTCGGACGGCGGCTTCGATCTGCTCGGTGAGGCCCCCCGGCCAGGTGTGTCCCTGTGACGAATAGAAACGACACGCTTCCGTGGAGATGGTGAACCCGGGGGGGACCGGCAATCCGATCGAGCTCATCTCGGCGAGGTTGGCGCCTTTGCCGCCCAGGAGCGGCTTCATGCTCCTGTCACCCTCGGCCGTGCCCCCACCGAAGCTGTATACGTACTTATCCGTTTCGGTCGCGGTGGCCCGTCCGTTCCCCTCTACTTGCGTTTCCATATGCAGGTGATCCTAGTGATTGTCTTCGATAGCAATGACGAATGGGCCGAGCGCGAGAGACGCTGCAGAAGGCCGCGTTCGCGCGCTGCGGCGCCCGATGAGTGAGGCCGCCGGTCCGTCGAGCCGGATCCAGACGTCCGGGCAGCAACGAGGTTGGACGTTAGCGAGAGGTGCTGAGTTCTTCGAGTTCGGTTAAGCCCGCGTAAACAATCAGGCCGGAAAGCGCCGCCGCGGCGGAGATCGTGCCGACGCCGGCGAGCATGCCGCCGCCGACCAGGCGCCCGATGCGCGAAAGCGCCCGAGAGATCCCGGGCGCCCCGCCGATCTCTCCGCGCGCCAACGCGACGATTCCAATGCCCACGGCCGACCCGACCGCTACGCCGGCGACGAATGCGGATCCGGCGACGACGTCGTACCTGCGCAGCTGTGACAACGGCTCCCCCCTTAGTTCGTAGGCCGCGGAAGCGGCGAGATCATCTTGATAAAGATACACAGTGCGGCGTAAATACGCGAGCGGCACCGCCGCAGACCATTCGACCGTGTGGATTATCCACAGTTTTCTCCCGACGGCCATTTCCGTACGCCCCTCCGCCCGGTCGACGAATACGTCGGGCCGGAACGGCAGCCTACCCCCGCGGCAGGAACGATGTTTATCGCGGCGCGTGAGAGTGCGGCATTCGGAAAAGCCATCGGTCCGGCCGAGCCTCGAGGTTACGAAACGCCGCCGCAGGTGTCTTTGTAGATACTACGCGTCGCCCTCTGCATACGGGGCCTGTCGGATTCTTTTCAAGCCGGCTTCTTTCTGCGGCTGATGGGCGATCTGCGGATTACGTACCACGATTTAGTTAACGCCTCTTCTAATGAAGCGATTGGTTGTCGTCGAGTCCCCGACCAAAGCCCGAACGATTCGGAATTTCCTCCCCAAGGATTTTCAAGTGGAGGCGAGCATGGGCCATATCCGGGATCTGCCGGCGTCCGCCTCCGAGATCCCTGAGAATCTTCGCAACGAGTCGTGGGCTCGGCTGGGCGTGAACGTCACGGATCGTTTCGAGCCGATCTACGTCGTTCCGTCGGACAAGCAGAAGGTCGTGCGGGAGCTTCGGTCGGCGCTGAAGTCAGCTGAAGAGCTCTACATCGCGACGGACGAAGACCGGGAGGGCGAGTCGATCGGCTGGCACCTCGTGGAAGTGCTCTCGCCGGACGTTCCCGTGCGCCGCATGGTTTTCCATGAGATCACCCGGGAGGCCATTCAGCGCGCGCTGGAGAAGCCCCGCGACATCGATCAGAGCCTTGTCGACGCCCAGGAGACGCGCCGCATTCTCGACCGGCTCGTCGGCTACAGTCTCTCTCCGCTGCTCTGGAAGAAAATCGCGCCGCGGCTCTCCGCCGGTCGCGTCCAGAGCGTAGCCGTACGCCTGCTGGTAATGCGTGAAAAGGAGCGGATGGCTTTCGTCCCGGCCAAGTACTTCGACCTGAAGGCCGAGCTCGACCAGAACGGTGAAGCCTTCGACGCCGTGATGACCCATTACGGTGGGATTCGCCTGGCTACCGGAAAGGATTTCGATGACAACACGGGTCGGCTGAAGGAGAGTCTGACCGCAGGGGAGGACGTACTGCTCTGGAGCGAAGACGAGGCGCAGCGTCTCGCCGATCGGCTCCCTGCTGAAAGCTGGACCGTCGTCAACGTCGACGACCGCATTTCGACGCGCTCGCCGTATGCCCCGTTCATCACCTCGACGCTGCAGCAGGAAGCGAACCGGAAGCTGAACCTCTCCGCTCGCCGGACCATGCAGATCGCACAGCGTCTGTACGAGAACGGCTATATCACCTACATGCGTACGGACTCGACGCAGCTTTCGAAGGAGGCGGTGGCCGGAAGCCGGCGTGCCGTCGAGCAGCGGTACGGGAAAAACTATCTCAGCCCGAAGCCGAAGCAGTACTACAGCAAGGTTGCCAATGCGCAGGAGGCGCACGAGGCCATTCGACCGGCAGGGCGGGACATGAAGACGAAGGACGAACTCCGGCTTACGGGCATCGAAGGCGCGCTCTACGACCTCATCTGGAAGCGTACGGTGGCGAGCCAGATGGCCGATGCACGTCTCCGCCTCATCACGGCGCACATCGAGGCCGGCACCGGTGACGAGGCGGCGCGGTTCCGCGCTTCCGGCCGCACGGTCGAGTTCCCCGGCTTTTTCCGCGCGTACGTGGAGGGCTCCGATGATCCCGAGGCGGCACTGGAAAATAGAGACCAGCCGTTGCCGGATCTGAGCGAAGGCGATCATCCGGGCTGCAAGACCGTCCAGGTCAGCAGCCACGAGACGAAACCGCCGTCCCGCTATACGGAGGCCACCCTGGTTCGTATTCTCGAAAAAGAAGGGATCGGTCGTCCGAGCACGTACGCCTCTATCATCGATACCATCGTCGGCCGCGGCTACGTGCAAAAGCACGGATCGCAGCTGGTGCCGACCTTCACTGCTTTTGCGGCCACCAACCTGTTGGAAGAGCAGTTCGCACAGCTCGTCGACGTCGGCTTCACCGCCGAGATGGAACAGATCCTCGACGACATCGCGTCCGGGGACAGGACGGGGACCCCCTACCTGGAGAGCTTCTTCCTCGGTGACGCGGGCCTGGAACGCATGGTGGAGGTTGGCCTCGACAAGATCGATGCCCGGAAGGTCTCCACCATCGAGTCGCCGAAGTGGAACGGGTACGTCGTCCGTGTAGGCAAATACGGACCGTACGTCGAGGGCGAGCTGGACGGCGAACGGGCCACGGCCTCCATACCGGAGGACCTGGCACCAGGAGATATCTCTCAGGAAGAGCTGCACGAGCTCCTCGAAGCCGGCAATGCGGACGACCGTCACCTGGGCACGCATCCCGAGATGGGCATGGCCGTGCTCGTCAAGAAGGGTCCGTACGGACCCTACGTCCAGCTCGGCCACGAAGACGACCAGAAAGGCAAGCCGAAGCGGATCTCGCTGCCGAAAGGAATGAAGCCGGAAGAGGTGGATCACCAGACGGCCGTCGACCTGCTGGCGCTGCCGCGAACCCTCGGCGAGCATCCCGAGACGGGCAAGCCGGTCAAGGCGAACATAGGCCGCTACGGTCCCTACGTGCAGCACGAACGGACCTACGCTTCCCTCAAGGGCGATGACGACGTCTTGACGGTCGAGCTCGACCGGGCTCTCGAGCTTCTGGCGCAGAAGACGAAGAAATCCGGGGCGCTCCGCACGGTGGGCGACCATCCGGAAACGGGCGAGACGATCGAAGTGTGGAAGGGACGCTACGGGCCCTACGTCAAGTATCAGAAGACGAACGCGTCGCTGCCGAAGGATACCGAGCCCGAAGACGTCACCCTCGAGCTTGCGCTGGACCTCATCGAGAAGCGACAGAAGAAATCGAAGGGCGGCGGCCGCCGGCGCAAGAAGAAGTAGAACCAATCGCTTCCGTCACCCGGGGAGGAGAAGCCCATGTTCGGCCCCTTCTGGATCATGATCGTGGCCATCA
>CAZXHQ010000297.1:0-5354 GCA_964640145.1 uncultured Rhodothermales bacterium
CACGAGCGGAATCCCGGGCCCGTCGAGGAGAACTCCGTCGAGGCGGGTTTGGGCCGAGCGGCGATTCACCTTGGCTGGATCGTGGACAGTGATCGCGTACACGCTCTCTCCATGCCGGTATTCGATGCGGTACTCGGGCCACGAGGCCGGAACACAGGGTTCGATGTGCAGAATGTCGCCAAGCTTCACGAACCCAAGGATGGCCTCGATGCCGATGCGGTACATCCAGCCGGCAGAGCCGGTATACCACGTCCAACCGCCTCGGCCTTCGTGCTCGGCGGCGGAGTATATGTCCGCCGCGACGACATACGGTTCTACTTTGTAAGTCGCGACGTCCGCAGGCGTGCGTGTGCGCGTGAGCGGGTTGATCATCTGGAAGAGTTCGAAGGCGCGATCGCCACGACCCTGAAGCGCCGTCGCCAGCACGCCCCAGAGAGCTCCGTGTGTATATTGGGCCCCGTTTTCTCGTACCCCGGGTACGTAGCCTTTAATGTATCCTGGATCGAGGCGTGTACGATCGAACGGCGGTGAGAGGAGTTGGATCAGCCGGGCGTCCTCGCGCACGAGATATTTCTCGAAGGAATCCATGGCCCGAGCACGTCGTTCGGGATCGCCGGCGCCGGAGATCACGCTCCAGCTCTGGGCGATCGCGTCGATGCGGCATTCGGCGTTGGACGCCGAACCGAGAGGCGTACCGTCATCGAAGTAGGCGCGGCGATACCACTCCCCGTCCCATCCGTGCGCTTCGACGGCCGCAGTGTAGGCGTCGGCGCGGGCCCGAAAATCGCGGGCCACGGTGCTGTCGCCTTGAGACGATGCATGTTCCGAGAAGGTGCGCAGCGTCGCGATCAGGAACCACGCCAGCCATACGCTTTCGCCGTGGCCATTCGCGCCGACACGGTTCATGCCGTCGTTCCAGTCGCCAGTGCCGATGAGCGGCAGTCCGTGGGCGCCGACGGTACACGCTCTGTCGAGTGCCCGGCGGCAGTGCTCGTAGATGCTCGCGTGCTCGTCCGTGATGGGCGGTAGGTCATACACCTCGTGCTCGTGGGGCTCGAGGGGCCGCATCGTAAGGAACGGCACGTATTCGTTCAGTACCGACCGGTCGCCAGTGATGCGCACATACCTGTCGACGACGTAGGGCAGCCAGGCAAGATCGTCCGAGAAACGCGTCCGTACCCCGCGCCCGTTGTGCGGGTGCCACCAGTGCTGAACGTCTCCCTCCAGAAACTGCCGGGCGGCCGCGCGGAGAATATGTTCACGTGCGATCTCCGGCTCGGCATACACGAAAGCGAGGACATCCTGGAGCTGATCCCTGAATCCATACGCGCCGCCGCTTTGATACACAGCCGAGCGAGCCCACATGCGGCAGGAAAGTGCCTGGTACAGCGACCAGTGGTTGAGTATGGCGTCGAAGGAGGGATTCGGTGTGCTGACACGAATCACCGAGAGCCGGTTCGACCAGTTCCGTCGTGACTGGGATACAGCCTCTTTTGCCCTCGACCGGTGGCTGAATTCGGATGCGAGGCGAAAGGCGTCGGCTTCCCCGTCCGCTGCACCGAGGGCAAAGACGATTTCGTGCGTCGCTCGAGGCGCCAGTTCGACCGTGCACCGTAGGACCGCACAAGGATCGAGACGTGAGCCATGCGCTGCTCCGAGCATGTCTGCGCGCAGTCCATGCGCATCGGCGAGCGAGCCGTTTCGTCCTACGAATGTCCGGTTGTCACAGGTATAATCCGAGAGCGGCTCGCTCATCGAAAAGAAGGCGATATGCCGTGCGAAACGCGGATCGAACGTGTTCTGTGCGAAAAGCGCGCCAAGCTCCGGCCGCGCGAAAGTCCTAATCCTGTGCCGGGTCTGCTCGCGGGAGACGCCAAGCGTCCATGCCACGTATCCCGTCACCGTTAATCGTCGGGCGCGGCCGCTTTCGTTCGTCAGGCGGAGCACGGAAAGCTTCACGGCCTCGTCCGGCGCCATGGCCATCGTAAGTAAGGAGTCGATGCCGTCGAAGTCATGCTCGAACGACGTATATCCCGCCCCATGCCGTACTACAAACGGGATGTCTCGGCGGACGGGAGCGGGGGTCGCGCTCCAGACCTCGTGCGTATCTTCGTCGCGCAGGTAGAATATCTCGCCCGACGGATCGGTCACCGGATCGTTGTACCACGGCGAGAGGCGGAAGAAATAGCTGCTTTCGGCCCACGTGAAGCCGGTCCCCCGTTCGGTGACCACAAAGCCGCCTTTCGGATTGGCCACGACGTTTGCCCACGGCGCCGGCGGAACCCGATCTCCACATACTACGATCTCATAGGCGCCGTCCGGCAAGATGCGGCCGAAGCCGTTGGCGGGAGGGCGGAGAGAATCTTGGACCGCCGCGCCGTCCGTGTTATCGGTCTCGTGCTCGATGTAGGTCTCGTTGGAAACGTCAGTCTCAACAGTACTGTCGAGAAGTTGCCGCGTCTCGACCCGACCGGTCGACCCATCCGACCATCGAGCTTCCGAATACACCGGCTTATCGGGGTGGACTGCGTCACGCCGATCGGGCTCCTCCGCAACGTCACCCAAGACACCTCCATCGCAGTCGACGTGGACGGGCGCGGATGCTCGCAGCATGAGGAGTGTGTCGGCGTCGAGCTCGTCGAGCCGACGGATGAACACGCCGCCCGGCAGGTCCATGTCGTCTGAGGCGTGCAGCGCATTTAGCATCGCGACGATGGCGTCGTGGAGCTCCTGAAGATAGGAGGGAGGATGCGCGTTCACGATTACGAGATCGACCGTCATCCCGCGCCGGCGCCAGTAGCGGTGCGCTGAAAGCAGGTGACGGAGGGTCGGCAGTCCTTCCGACGAATGGATCGTGGCCAGGACGATCGGCCAGTCGCCCGAAAGACCGATTGACCACAGGAGTGGTTGCGAGCCGCGATTCTGGTCGCGCTCATCCGGATATGCGCGTAGAGACGAAGGCGGATAGAGCAGGCGACCCGCCAATTCCTGGAACTGACCGGCGTCCGTCGGCGTGATGTCTAACTCGCGTAATTCGACCTGGGTGGACACCCACGCGAGGTCGAAGGCGCGCTGTGCGGCGTGGGGATCGTGATACCGCCCGGCAAGGTCGAAAGCTCGTTCTCGCGTCGTCGCCACCAGCGTCGTGAATGCGGCGGTCGCAGACTGGCCGCCTTCCAAACGCAGGCGGATCCGTAGGGCGAAGATCGGGTCCAGAACGGCGCCGGTTGTTCCCGAGAGGCCGCCAGCGCTTTCCATGGCGATGGGTTCACGAACGGAGCGGCCACGGCCGATGAAACGGGCGCGGTCGGTCGCGTACGTTACGGGTCCGACCCTGCATGCAGCGGTGTCTACGACGTGGACGCACCAGAGCGGGCGTTCGTCAGCGGATCGAGGACGGCGCGTGGCGGTGAGGGCCGTACACCAAGCATGCCATTCCGTCTCGACGAAGAGCTTCGAGAATGCCGGATGGGCGTGGTCGGCCGCAGCGGAGCCGAGAACGACCTCGCAGTAGCTCGTCAGTTCAATCTCGCGTACGGCATCTCCGTGGTTCGTAACGGTGATGCGGCGCACCTCGGCCGAATCTTCGGGGATCACGGTTATCTCCGTACGCGTCTCGAAATTTGCGTCGACACGGCGGAAGGTTACGCGGTCCGTCGCCAGCTGCACAGAATACGCATCGGCTGCCACTCCGGTGGGCTGATGGGCAGCCGACCAGACGTGACCGGTCGTCAAATCCTTCAGGTAAAAGAACTGTCCGGTATCGTCGGTCGTGCCATCTGCCTGCCAGCGCGTGACAGCAAGCTCCTCGTAGCGGCTGTATCCACTGCCGGCGTTGGTCACCATGATGGTATACGGAAGCCGGCCGAGAAGTGCGATGCGGGGCTCCGAACCGTGAGGCGTATCGGCTTCCCGCACGGCCGGATGCTCGAGATCCGGTTCCGGCTTGGCTTCCCCGATTCGCGTAGCCTGGGGCGTCTGGAGTCGTAGGCGACGAGGGATGCGTTCGTAGAGAAGCAGTTCGGTCGCGCGGACGAGCGAGTCCGTGTGAAAGCGGTCCTGCCACCGCTCCTCCAGTAAGACGTTCGTTAGCGCGACCATTCCCATTCCCACGTGATGCGCCATAAAGTTTCGGACGATCGCATAGCGTCGCCCGGGATCCGGGCGGGTGTAGTCCACGGCGTCATAGAAGCCGTAGGACCCGATGGCCCCCATTTCTTCCAGACGGGACAGGTTGGCTAACGCGCGCTGCGGATCGATCATCATGGCGAGCTCGGCCGCATACGGAGCAATTACGAGATCGCTTCCCAGTCCCCTCTTCAAGGCGAGGTTCGGCACGCCGAATCCTCGGTACTGGTACGTCAGGTGGCGGTCTCGCAAATTGTAGGCGCTTTCGCTTATGCCCCAGGGTACGCCGGCGATGTCGCCGTACAAAATTTGCCGCCGAACGGCTCCTCGATACGTCTGGTCGAGGAGAGTGAGGGGAAAGGATCGCATGATGAGCGCCGGCATCAGGTACTCGAACATGCTCCCGCTCCACGAGACGAGTGACGTCTCGCCGGAGGCACGGGTAAGGGTTCGGCCCAGACTGAACCAGTGCTCCACGGGTACGTCGTTCTTCGCCACGGCAACAAAGCTCGTCAGACGTGCCTCAGAGGCGAGAAGATCGTAGTACGATCCATCGAGCGAGTGACCGTTGATGTGATATCCGATGGAGAGTAGGCCGCGGCCCTCGTCGTAGAGAAATCCAAAATCCATGGCCAGGGCGTACCTGTAGGCCTGGTGGGCGATACGCTCCAGGCGCATCACTAGCGCCGATGCCGCCGTGGACGTGGCCGCGAGTTGGCGAAACGTCGGATTGGTTGATTCTCGCGCATTCGAACCCTCTGCTTTGGAATCGCGTGGAGTTGCTGAGTCAGGAAGCGACCGACGAATCGACGCGATGAGGCACTGACGCTCGGCGTCGATCCGGCGAAGCATCCACCCCAGCCACTCTACCGCCGGGCTTCCCGTCTCGTAGCCCGCCTGTCGCATCAGCGCAAACGCGTTCGCGACAGGTTCTGAGACCATCTCCAGATCCGTTCCATCGGGGGCTTCCGATAGTGCCGAGCGGGCGCGTCGAACCAGTCGCAGCACTTCGCCCACATCGTGGCCATGCAATCGTTCTTCGGCAATCGCCAGTGCCGTACCGAGGGCGCACTCCATGCGGCCGTCGCTGAGGTCGTCGTCCGGAATATTCAGGCATGCCTGGCGCAGGGCAATCAGGTGACCGGCCAGATTGCCGCTATCGACGGTCGAGACGTAGGCCGGCTCCAGCACGCTCAGGTCGTGCAGGTCGTACCAGTTGAAGAAAT
>CAZXHQ010000298.1:0-5344 GCA_964640145.1 uncultured Rhodothermales bacterium
CTGGAACCCCACCGACAGATCGACCGGCGCGCATTCGTCGGAGTACCCCGACGTTCCGGTCACCCCCGTCATCCGGAACGGCGACAGCCAGAAAAGGGCGTCCTCATTACGCCGCTGCAACCCGCATTCTTGCGGCGATGACGTCTGCAATGCGTTCGGCATCGCGCTCCACGCCGTGTATCATGGCGGAGGAGAGCGAATAGAGGAAGTGCAGACCGACGAAGTAGAGGCCGGGGACCTCCGGGACGATCCCGCGCTCGTGCCGGGGCTTGCCGTGCTCGTTCAAGATCGGGAAGTCCATCCAGGAGAAGCCGGGATGGAATCCCGTGCACCAGATGACGTTTGCGACGTCGAGGACGCGCCCGTCGTCCAGGACCGGTAGGCCGTCGCGCATCCCGGCCGTATAGGGCACGCGCTCCACACCGGCTCGCTCGAGGTCTTTCGGTTTGACGCGAACCAGCGGTCCGCCGACGTTCAGTACCTTCGGCCGGACTTTCCTGCCGATGGGCGTATCGACCGTCAGCACCTTGTGAAACAGGAAGCGAATCACGAGCCGCACCAGAAAATGGCGGCCGGCGACGCCTTCAATGCGGAAGGGGATATGACCGGTGTCGCGTCCGGACATCCAGACCTTCTTTCCGCGGCGCGACAGCTCCATCGCGATTTCCGAGCCCGTGTTTCCGGCCCCCACGAGAAGGACGTCGCCGTCCTGCAGCTGGTCCGGACTGCGGTAGTCGATCGAGTGGAAGCTGACGATCGAGGGATCCAGCTCGCCTGCGAAGTCGGGAACCTTCGGTTTCTGGTAGTTAGACATCGCCACGACGACATTGTCGGCTTCGAACCGCTGGTCGCCGGCCGTCGCGAAGAATCGGCCATTTTCCTTCCAGAGCCTGTCGATCCGCACGCCGGTTCGCACCGGCAGTCCGAAATGCTCCGCATAAGATTCGAGATAATCCGCCATTTCGTCCTTCGTCGGGAACACGTCACCATCGTCCGGGAAGGGCATGCCGGCGAGGCCGTTGAACTTCGCCGGTGTGAAGAGCCGGAGTGAATCCCAGCGGTTCCGCCACGCGGCGCCGATTCGTTCGTTCGCGTCGACTATTATAAAAGGGCGCCCTCGCTGCGCGAGCTGGTAGCCGACCGAGAGGCCCGATTGGCCGCCTCCGATGACCAGTGTCTCCGTTCGTTCCCGTTTCGAGGTCGGACCGTTCGTGTCGGATACGTCGTCCGGAATCGTCGCGCGTCCATTGCGTCCGGTAATCGTCTCGGTGAGTTGAGTCATTTTTCCACCTCGTCATTCCTTATGGAATCGTATGCATGCGTCGCGAAGCCGCTGCCTCAGCGAGCGCCTTCAATGACAGGGTAACGAGGTTGAGGTCCTGCTGAATCAGGCGAAATGACCAATACGACGGGGGCGGATGAAATGGGTAATTCTATGTAGACGGTACGCTCGTCGCGACGCTCGGCGTATGATGGGTTCCCCGCCGCCTGTCCCACGATATGATCGCCGCACCGTCCGGCCGTCCGGAATACGACGCAGGAGATGATGGTCCAGCTACACGATCTCGTTCTTGTAGGCGTACGCCGTTGCCGCGGCCCGGCTCGAGACGTCGAGCTTGCTGAAGATGTTGCTGACGTGTCGCGCGACGGTCTTTTCGCTAATGAAGAGTTCCTCCCCAATGGCCCGATTCGTTTTGCCGGTTGCTATGAGCTCGAGCACTTCCACCTCGCGCGGGGTGAGTCCGGCCGGGGCGGCGTTGCGCCGGGCACCCGCGCCGCAGGAATGCGCCCCGCCGCCATGCGCGTCGCCGATAAGCTCGTCGAGACGCTCGAGATCGGGTTCGGCACTGAGTCGTCTGAATGCCGCCCGCGCCTCTTCGATCTCGACTTTGCAGGAATCGTCGTCGCCGGCGGCCCGGCAGGCCAGGCCGATTCGTGCGAGGGTACGTGCGCCTTCGTACGGTGCCCCGAGCTCGCGAAAGGAGGTGAGGGCCCGGCGCAGAATCGGCAGCGCCTCCTGCGGGCGCCCTTCGGCCAGAAGGACGGAGCCGTCGGCATATGCCGCGATCGCCTGCAGATAGGGCGCGTCAAGGAGCGCCGCGTGCTCTGACAGCTCGTCGCATCCGGCACGCGCCGCTTCGACGTCACCTGCAGCGAGCAGGATCTCGACGTAGGCTGGAAGCAAGCTCGAGCGGCTGCGGCGGTCCCGGGCTTCGGTCAACGCCGTGCGCATGGCCTTTTCCGCTTCGCCGCCGCGGCCCTGCATCAGACGAAGGCGGGCGAGGCCCGGCTGTGGACTGCGGCCCCACCGCTCCCCCTCGCGGAATGCCTTTTCTGCCGCGTCGAACTCCCCTCGGAGACGGTGCAGCTCCGCCTGACGGTAGAAGGCCGCACCGGCGGCGCGTTTACCGGGCGGCTCGGAGAGCCGTTCGCCGGCGCGCACCGCTTCTTCCAGCGCATCGGACCATCGTCCGTGTACCTGCATGATTTCAGCGCGCCGGACCAGGCATTCGCCGCGGTAGGCGACGACGTCAGGTTCTGACTCGCACCACCGGGTAAAGGCGGACGTCCACTCCCTTGCCCGCGCCAGGTCGAAGATCTCGTCGCAAGCGTCGATCACGGCGCAGTAGACCATACCGACGATGAGCGGCGACGCATCACCGGCCGTCACACCGACCATGACCTCGTCGAGGAGCGTCACGCCCTCCTTCACCCTGTCGGTGCGGATGAGGGCCTGTCCCCGGCCGAGCCGCGAGAGCGTCAGCAGGTCGCCGTGATCGAACTGCTTGCCGATTTCGTGCGCCTTCTCGAACTGTTCGAGCGCCCGTTCGGCGTCACCCTGCGTCAGCTCTTTCAGAGCGGGCGGCAGCAGGAGCAGGCCTCGGACATAGCTGTCCGGCTCCGCTTCATCGACGATGCGCTGGGCGCGTGCCAGCCAGCCGCCGCCTCGCGCGTGCTCGCCGGCGTGCATCAGCCGGAAACCGACCCAGAAAGCGCACTCGGCGGCGCGTTCCATCTCACCCTCGTCCA
Source organism: uncultured Rhodothermales bacterium (assembly GCA_964640145.1). GTDB lineage: Bacteria > Bacteroidota > Rhodothermia > Rhodothermales > VXPQ01 > CAZXHQ01. The sequence continues at coordinate 3,031 of CAZXHQ010000298.1, forward strand.
TGAAGCCCTTGTGTGCTTTCGAGAGCATCTCGTCGCACTGGGACGGTCTGCCGGTTAGAAGAGCAGCCTTCGCCAGCATGTCGAGGTCGGAGGGAGCGAGGTGCCGTTCGTCGCCGGCCTGCGTGAATCCGGCGTAAGCCTCTTCCCAGGCGCGCTCAGCGTAGGCGGCTTTCGCCTCTGTAAGTGCGTCGCTCATTGGTAGCTCGTCGTCGATACGTCGCGCGCCCCTGATGGCACATCATGGAGCAAGCAGGCCGGCTCATTTCCGGTGGAGAAGGCAAGATACGAAGCGGAGCGGAGTTCATCTGAGGGCGATGCCGGGCCCGACGGCTTCGTCATCCTGGAGGACGGCGTCTAGATCGAGGTCCATTCAACGGGAAGGACATGAGCCGCGCTGAGGTCGGGTCTGAAGTCGGGTCGGCACGAGCGACGCCGATTTTGTCGCGGCAGGGTCGGCCGACCTCGAGATAGCGTGTGCGGCATTCGGAGTTGAGGCAACCGTGCTGCTCTGCGAAAGTCGAGGTCCTGTGGTATTATGCCCTGGGGAGCCATGCTCCGTGCTGCCGTGCCGCAACGCAGGCGTGGGGCCGCCCCGCACTGAATCCGCATCCTGTCGCAATAGACCGCTCCCGCCATGCGCTGCCCTCGCACGCTTTCTACGCTCCTCCTGGGACTTACCGTCGTCCTCCTCGCCGCGCTTCCGGCGCGCGCGCAGCAAGAGGGCGGCCCGAACATCGTCTTCATCTTCTCCGACGATCACGCGACGCAGGCCGTCGGCGCCTACGGCGGACGGCTCGCCGCCCTGAATCCGACCCCGCAGATCGATCGGCTGGCCGACGAGGGGATGCTCTTCCGCAACGCCTTCGTCACCAACTCGATCTGCGCGCCGAGCCGGGCCGTCATCCTCTCGGGCCTCCACAGCCATCTCAACGGCGTCGAGACGAACCAGCAGGAGGACAGCCTTGACGCGTCCGTCCCGGTCTTTCCGGAGATGCTGCAGGCGGGCGGCTACCAGACCGCAATGATCGGCAAGTGGCATCTCAAGAGTGCGCCGCGCGGGTTCGACTACTGGGAGGTGCTGCCGGGGCAGGGGGACTACTACAACCCGGATTTTCTCACGGCGGAGGGGCGGACGAACTACGAGGGCTACGTGAGCGACATCGTGACCGACCGAGCCATCGAATGGCTCGAGTCCGGCCGCGACGGCGACGAGCCGTTCATGCTGATGTACCAGCACAAGGCGCCGCACCGCAACTGGCTGCCGCCGATCGAGCACCTGCAGCGCTACGACGACGTCGAGATCCCCGCGCCGCGGAGCCTCTTCTACGACTACTCGGATCTCTCGACGGCGGCGGTGATGCAGGAGATGGAGATCTCCACCGACCTGCAGTGGGGATGGGACTTGAAGCTGCCGCGCAATCCGGATCATCCGGAGGAGCCCGGACAGGGGTATCACGGGTGGATGGACCGGTTCACGCCCGATCAGCGGGCCGCGTGGGAGGCCGCCTACGGCCCGAAGAACGACCGGTTCTACGAGATGTACCGGGCGGGTCAGCTGCAGGAGCGCGACCTGGTGCGGTGGAAATACCAGCGCTACCTGAAGGACTACCTCCGCAGCATCTACTCGATGGACGAAAACATCGGGCGGCTGCTGGATTATCTGGAGGAGGAGGGCCTCTCCGACAACACGATCGTCATCTACAGCTCCGACCAGGGGTTCTTTCTGGGGGAGAACGGGTGGTTCGACAAGCGGTTCATGTACGAGGAATCGCTCAAGATGCCGCTCATCGTCCGCTGGCCGGGCGTGACCGACCCGGGATCGGAGAGCGAGGCGCTCGTCCAGAACCTGGACTTCGCGCAGACGCTGCTCGACATGGCCGGCGTCGAAGCGCCGTCGGCGATGCAGGGGCGGAGCCTCGTGCCGATCCTCCAGGGCGAGACGCCGGCGGATTGGCGCACGTCGATCTATTATCAGTACTTCGAGTTTCCGCAGCCGCACCACGTCCATCCGCACGAGGGCGTGCGCACCGACCGGCACAAGCTCATCCACTTCTATACGCTGGATCAGTGGGAGCTCTTCGACCTCGAGGCCGACCCCGACGAGCTGCATAACGTCTACGGCAGCGCGGCGTATGCGGACGTCGCAGAGCGCCTGAAGGACGAGCTCGCGCGGCTCAAGCGGCAGTATGACGTGCCGGCGGGCGAATGAGGCGTTTTCCCAGGCGCCTGCCCCCGGTTCCTCACGCCCTTGCGGCCCAGGACGACGGCATCGCGCCGAGCTGCTGCAGCATGCCAAGCTGATCGAGCACCTCGT
>CAZXHQ010000299.1:0-5338 GCA_964640145.1 uncultured Rhodothermales bacterium
GCCGGATACGGCGACGGTGAGGTCGCGAGTGCGAGCAGCAACGTCACGTACGACCGAGGCGATCTGAGCATGTTTGGAAGCTACTCGTTTCGCCTGAACGGTCGGATCCAGCGCGCCACGAACTACCGCCGGATCGTCGACGGCGCCACGATCGTGGAGACGCCCACGGTCACCCGGCGCGACCCCCACGTCACGAACCACGACCTCCGGGTGGCCCTCGATTATGACCTGAACGAAAAGACCACGCTTGGCGGGCAGGTAGGTGCGTACGATCATCTCTGGACGATGGACGCCGTGAACCGCATGCTCATGATCTCCGACGGCACGGCTTTGAGGCAGATCCGGAGCGTCAACGACGAGGTCAATCACTGGCGGCATGCGATGGGCAATCTGTACGTCGATCGCCGATTCGGCGCGTCCGGCGGGGTGCGGGCGGACGTCGACTACGTTTTCTACCACGACAACAATCCGACGAACTACGTCAACACACAGGTGGATCTGAAAAACGGAAGCTCGAGCCGGGAACGCCAGGAAAGCGGAAAAATCACGCCGCTGCACATCTTCGCGGCGAAGGCCGACTACGACGTGCGTCCGGCGGATCGGCTCGAGGTCTCGGCCGGCCTCAAAGGCTCCTTCTCCCGCTTCACGAACGAGGCGTCCTACGAGGGACTGGTGGATGAGGACTGGATCACGGCATCCGGACTCGCATCCCGGAGCATCCTGCACGAGGACGTGCTGGCGGCCTACGGAAGTGCGAACGTCGAGGTGACCACCAGCGCGACCGTCAAGGCAGGCCTCCGGTACGAGCTCACCGACACGCACCTGCGCTCCGAAAAGGATGAAGCGCTCGTAGACCGCCGTTTCGGGAGCCTGTTTCCGAGCGTCGCCTACTCGCAGGATCTGGCCGAAGGCGTTCAGCTTGACGCCTCCTACACGAGGCGAATCACGCGGCCCTCGTTCACGGACATGGCTCCCTTCCTGTACTTTATCGACCCGCACACCTTCTTCACCGGCAATGCGGGACTGCAGGCATCGATCATCAACACCTACAAGGTGGACTTTACCTATGAGCCGCTCTTCGCCTCGCTGCAGTATTCACGGGAAGACAGCACGATCGCTCGATTTCAGAACCGAATCGTAAAGGGCGACAACGTCCAGCTCATCTTCCCGCGAAACTACTCGGAGACGCAGCGAGCGGCCGCCCTCATCGTGCTTCCCATCCATCCCGCCGAGTGGTGGAGCACGCAGAACAACCTGACGCTTGGCTGGCGGGAAATTCGCGGATTCAGTCAGGGCGCGGCCGTCACCAGAGGGCGCACCTCCGTCCGCTTGAGCTCGACGCAGAACTTCAGCCTCCCCAAGGACTTCAACCTCGAGGCGACAGGATACTATCAGAGCGCAACCCTGCTCGGCCTCACGCGTGTCGACCCGCAGTGGCGACTCGACCTTGGACTTCAGCGATCCCTGCCGGGTGGGCGCGGGACGCTGACGCTGTCCCTCAACGACGTCTTCAACTCGGAGGAGTGGTTCTGGGTATCGGGCTCGCCGGAGGAGGATTTCTTTGTCGAGACCTATTTTGACCCGCAGCGTCGTACCCTGCAGCTGACCTATTCGCTTCGGTTCGGTGACGCCACCTCCGGAAGTCCTCGCCAGACGGCGTCCAGCGAAGAGCGCGGGCGGGTCCAGTAGGGGCGGCCGGACGGATGCCCGGATCCCACTCGCGAATAGTCCCGGCATTCTGTCGCTTTGCAATTGCTCTCGAATGAGCCGATCCTAATAAAGCGCTTGTTGCGACGGGTCGCGCGACATCTCGAACGATGAGGGCGAGGTTCGATATGAACCGTTTCTATGCTCTGGGCTTTCTGCTTTCCAGTCTCCTCTGCCTCGCCGCGCCGTCCGCCGCACAGCCGCAGGACATCCGATTCGAACGGCTCCGCATGGCCGACGGGCTGTCCAGCGACATCTCCGTCTCGGTCGTGCAGGATACCGTCGGGTTCCTCTGGATTTCCACGCATCAGGGGCTGAATCGCTACGACGGGTATACCTTCACACACTACTGGCACGATCCGGAGGATTCGACCTCCATTTCGAGCGACTGGAGTGAGGAGCTCTACGTAGACTCGGACGGTACGCTCTGGGTCGGGACCCAAACCGATCTCGGCGGGCTCAACCGCTACGAGCGAGCGACGGACTCGTTTACACGGTTCCTGCCCGACCCCGAGGACGAGACCAGCATCAGTGGCCGCATCATCACGCGAATCTTTGAGGACAGCCGGGCCACGCTCTGGATAGGCACGACCCGCGGCGGTCTGAACCGGTTCGATCGAGAGACGGAGTCGTTCACGCACTTTCGATTCAATCCTGACGACTCGACGAGTCTCAGCTCCGATAATGTCCGGGCCATCTACGAAGATCGCCGCGGAACGCTGTGGATCGGGACGCACCCGATTGACTCGACCGAATCGCGGGCAGCCGGGGTCGGCGGTCTAAATCGATTCGATCGGCAGACCGGTACCTTCGAGCGGTTCCTCCACGTCCCGGGCGATAAAAGCACGCTCGTCGATAACCGGGTCCATGCGCTGTACGAGGATCGACAGGGCACCTTCTGGATCGGAACGCTCGGTGGAGACGGGCTGCACGTCATGGACCGCGAGCGCGGAACGTTTGAACGGCTTCCGTATGACCCGGAACGGCCTGAACGGCTGAGCCAGCCTCAGAAGGAGGCCGGCATCCTTTTCGCCGGTCCGTACTGGGACGGCATGAGCACCATTTTTGAGGACCGCCATGGCATGCTCTGGCTCGGGAGCTTGCAGGACGGAGTGGGCCGCTATGATCCAGCTACACAGGAACTGACACACTTCGAACACGAACCGAATGATCCATCGAGCCTGGGCGGAAACGCCGTCTGGCAAATCTATGAAGACCGTTCCGGAATAATCTGGGTGACGACCACCGACGGCGGGGTCAGCAAGGCGCAGCCGGTTCTTTTTACGCAATTTCAGGACACGGACTCGCCGGAGGACAACAATGTGTTTTGCACCTTCGAGGGGCGCGACGGGGTGGTCTGGGCCGGCACGCAGAAGGGCCTCAAACAGGCCGTTCCTGCCACGAGGGACCTGGTTCCGTATCAGATCAACGGACGCGATGCGATCACCGCCTCCGTCCACGCTCTGCTCGAGGATCGGCACGGGCAGCTGTGGGTCGGGACGGATGAGGGTCTGGCCAGGCTAAATCCAACTGATGGGGCCGTCATCTGGTACCGGCACGACCCGGCGGACCCGACGAGCCTGGCTCCAGGGACCGTCCAGACGCTCATGGAAGACCGGGCGGGCCGAATCTGGGTAGGCACCAGCGAAGGGGGGCTGAATCGCTTCGATGGAGAGCGCTTCACGCGGTACGAGTGGGCCGGCGATCCAGCTGGAGGAAGTGCGGGCATAAAGGCTTTGTATGAAGATCCTTCGGGGAGATTCTGGGTGATCGCCGGCCACGTCCTGCGTTCGTTCGACCCGGAGGACGGATCCTGGGGGGATGTCGAAGTACGGCAAAATGATGTTCTGGATGTGATCCATGACGGGAGCGGCGGACGATTCTGGCTGGGCAATTCTTCTAGCGGTCTGTGGGTCTGGCATGAGAATAGCGACGAGGCACGACGATATCGGCCTCGGGCCGGCGTCGTGGCGAGCAGTGTAACAGGGATCCTGGAAGATGATAACGGCGACCTCTGGATCAGTGATTTCCGGGGGCTCGCCCGGCTCGACCCGGAGACGGGAACGGTCGCGCGCTTCACGGAGGACGACGGACTGCCGGACGATGGATTCAATCGGCGCAGCTTCCACCGCGGCCGTAGCGGTGCCATGTATTTCGGCGGGCGTTCGGGCCTGACGGCGTTTCGCCCCGATCAAATCTCCCAGAGCTCGCCGCCGCCCGAGGTAGCCTTCACCGACCTATCACTTTCCAATCAGCCGGCTGGGATCGGCGGTGATTCTCCCCTCGAACGGCACATTTCTAGCACACGCTCGATCACCCTGCGGCACGACCAGCACGATATCGGTCTGGACTTCGCTGCGCTCGATTTTCGCCGTCCGCACGACAATCACTACCGATTCATACTGGAGGGATATGACGCGGACTGGCGGGGTCCCACGACGCAGCGGCGCGTAAGCTACACGAACCTCGACCCCGGAGAGTATACCTTCAGGGTAAGCGCGGCCAATGCCGACGGCGTCTGGAACGACGAAGGGACCTCGCTGCGCATCCGGATCCTCCCGCCCTGGTGGCGGACGACCTGGGCGTACGTACTCTACGGACTGGTCGTCGTCGGAGGTGTACTCGCGGTGGACCGATTTCAGCGCCGGCGGCTATTGGCCGGAGAGCGGGAAAAGGCCCGTGCGCGGGAGCTGGAGCACGCCCGCGAGATCCAGGCGATGAACGAGCAGCTCCGCGAGCACGAGACGCAGCTCGAAGCGGCGATCGCCCGCCTGCTCGAGCTCGACGGACTCAAAAGCCGCTTTTTCGCGAACATCTCGCACGAGATCCGCACCCCGCTGACCCTCCTCCTCGGACCGCTCAGCGACGCGCTCGAAGGGCGGCTCGACAGAGAGCGCCTGGCCGGACAGATACCCATGATGCACCGCAACGCCCGTCGCCTACTCCGCCTCATCAATCAGATTCTGGATTTTTCAAAGCTGGAGGCCGGCGCGATGCAGCTCAGCGCCCGGCATGGGGACCTGGTCCCATTCCTCCGCGAGATCGTGCTCTCCTTCTCGGCCCGGGCCGAACGCGACGGCGTCGCGCTGAGCTTTTCGTCCGGAGTGGAGGCCCTGCCGGCCGTTTTCGATCCGGACAAGCTCGAGCGGGTCGTCGCGAATCTGCTCTCGAATGCGTTCAAGTTCACACCTTCCGGCGGAAAGATCCGCGTCAGCGTCGCAGAAGAGGTGGGAGAGGCGGCCATTGTGGTGAAGGACACCGGCCAGGGCATTCCGCAGGAGGAGCTTCCCCACATCTTCGACCGGTTCTATCAGGTCGACAACTCGGCCGTGCGGTACGACGAAGGGACGGGCATCGGCCTGGCGCTGACCCGGGAACTGGTCGAGCTTCACGACGGGTCGATCGGCGTCGAAAGCGAGGTCGGCTTCGGCACGGCGTTCACCGTTCGGCTGCCGATCCGAGACGACGCCGATCTGCTCGCGGAGATGATCGACGCGGGTGCGGCGGAGGAATCCGAGGAACAGGGGATGCTTGTCACGACAGAAATAGAAGCAGACGTTCGCGGGCCCGGAGACACGGAGGTCCACACGAAGGAGCGCGTGACGGACAATACGACGCCCGACGCGCCCAC
>CAZXHQ010000300.1:0-5319 GCA_964640145.1 uncultured Rhodothermales bacterium
ACACCAACGAATTGGGTGCCGCGAGGCTCCCGCGTGCGCCCTTCGGCGACGTTCCCGCGCACGACCTGCCGCGAGGCGAGGCTACGGCGTGCCTTGACGCGGCTTGCACCCGCAACCTGCCGCCAGGCGAGGCTTGCGCCCACAACCTGCTGCGAGGCTCCCGCCCCGGCCTTGGGCGCCGCTCCGCCGTAGGGGCTTCGAACGGAGGTGCGGGCGAGCGAGAGGAAGCATGAGGGCAGCGGTCTATGCAAAATGGGGGTTGACTCTGCCGGGGGCGCATCCTTAATTGACGCTTCGCCCGCGCGAACCGCCGCTTCGTCGAGCTACTTGCCGTTCCGCCCCTGCACTCATCGACATGATCACCCGCCAGCTCGCCTGCGCCTCGCTCTTCGCGTTCCTGCTCGCCGCCTGCGCCTCCGAGCCGGAACCGCACGGAGAACAGCTCTTCGACGGCGAGACGTTCGAGGGCTGGGAAGGGCATATGCACGCCTTCCGGATCGAGAACGGAGCCATCGTCGCGGGCACGCTCGAAGAACCCATCCCCCAGAACGAGTTTCTCTGCACGATGGAGAGGTTTGACGACTTCGAGCTTCGCGCCGAGTTCAGGCTGCTCGGCGAGGGGGCCAATGCGGGCATCCAGTACCACACCGAACGGATCCCCGACTCGCACGAGGTGATCGGCTACCAGGCCGACATGGGGGACGGATGGTGGGGCGCCATCTATGATGAGATGCGGCGCCGGAGGCTGCTCGCCGAGCCCGATTTTCCCGTGCTCGACAGCCTGATCAACGTGGGCGGCTGGAACGAATACCTCATTCGGACGCAGGGACCGCGGACGCGCCTCTACATCAACGGGGCCCAGACGGTCGACTACGTCGAGCCCGACGAGAGCATTCCCGACTCCGGCAAGATCTGCGTGCAGATCCACAGCGGCCCGCCCAGCGAGGCGTGGTACCGCAACATGACGCTTCGCGAACTGCCGAGCGAAGACCGTTCCCCCGGCAACTGACGCCTCCGACCCATGCATCTCGTTCTCACCGCACGCCTCGCCCTGATGATGTTCGTGCAGTTCTTCATCTGGGGAGCGTGGGCCACGACGCTGGGCAACTATATGGGCACGATCGACATGAGCGAATCGATCGCGCTCGCCTATTCGTTCGGACCCGTGGCCTGCATCGTCGCGCCGTTCTTCCTGGGCATGGTTGCCGACCGCTTCTTCCATTCGGAACGCGTGCTGGGCGTGATGTGCCTCGTGGCCGGCGTCGCGATGGTCTGCATGCCGGCGGCGGCCGGGACGCCGCTCTTTCTGGGACTCCTGGCTCTGCACGCGCTGTGCTACTTCCCGACGATCGGCCTGACCTCGTCGCTGGCCTTCCACCACATGTCCAACCAGGAAAAAGAGTTTCCGGTGGTGCGGGTCTTCGGAACGATCGGGTGGATCGCGGCGGGGATCCTCGTGAGCGGCATCCTTCATGCGGACTTCGATCCGACGCCGCTGTACGTCGGTGGCGGCGCCAGCATCTTCCTGGGCCTCTACAGCTTCACGCTGCCCAGAACACCGCCTCCGGCGTTCGGTCAGAAGACGTCGTGGAAGGAAATTCTCGGCCTCGACGCCCTCGAACGGATCCGGAAATCGAAAAGCCAGGTCGTCTTCCTCATCTCGGCCCTGCTGGCCTACATCGCCTTCGGCACCTACTTCCCTTACGCGCCCGTTTTCTTCGCGGACGCCGGCGTCGAGAATCCGGCCTTCCAGATGACCTTCGGACAGATGTCCGAGATCTTCTTCATGCTGCTCATCCCGTTCTTCTTCCGACGGATGGGCGTCAAGTGGATGCTCTTCGTCGGTCTGGCCACCTGGTTCGTCCGCTTCGGGCTCTTTGCCGGTGCCGCCGTGGAGGGCGTCTACTGGATGATCCTCCTCGGCATCATCGTCCACGGACTGTGCTATGACTTCTTCTTCGTCACCGGACAGATCTACATCGACAAGAAGACCGCGCCGGAAATCCGCGGTCAGGTTCAGGGGCTGCTGGTGCTGCTGACCTACGGTGTCGGCTTCCTGATCGGAACGGCGGGTTCGGGCTTCATTTTCAACTCGCTGGCCCTCGACGGCACGCTGCCTCCCGATCAGTGGCGCTTTTTCTGGATCGTGTTCGCCGTAGCCGCGCTCGCCTTCTCCATCTTCTTCTACGTGACATTCCACGACAAGGTCGAAGACGTCGAGGACGTGTCCGCCGTACCGGCCGGATAATGGTAGAGGGAGAACGACCGTCGCCGGCGCCCGCCTCCACCAACCGATCGAACCATGCGCTCAATCGCCCAACCATCGGCCGCCGTCCTGCTCGTCCTCTGCCTTTGCCTGGCGTCGTGCACGTCGTCCGGACGCGTCGCCGACACGACCGGTGCCGGGTTGCCGACGACGGAGGCGCTCCTGCTCGACCTCGACGCGGACCGCGACGTCTTTCTGCAGAAGGGCGACCGGGTGGTAGGGTGGCGCAACCAGGTCGCCGCCTCCCCCGCGCAGTTCTTCGTGCACCGCGATCTCGGCCGCGACGTCCCCGGCTCCGGGCGCCCCACCATCCGGCGTCGCGTCGCCGAAATCGGCGGCCACGATACGATCGTCTTCGAAGAGCAGGAGCTGGTCAACTTCCATGAAGACGAGTTCGACGCCTGCACGACGGGCAACGGCTACACGTGGTTCTCCGTCATGACCGTCTACGAGCAGCGCGTCGGGCTGCCGGACGTCAACTCGTTCTTCGGCAATCTCCGGAACGACGGCAACTTCGAGGGCTTCTGGGGCAACCTCGAGGACGACAATGCCGTCTGGATCGGCTCGCGCAACGGCGTCACGTTCGGCCGCTTCGATGAGAACAACCCCAAGCTGCTGGGTCCGCGGCTGGAGATCGGACGGTACTACGTCCTCGCCGGACGCATGGGCGCCGGCGTCGATACGGTCGACATCGAGCTCTTCGTCGACGCGCCGGAGCCCGTCGGATCGGTGCGGTTTCCGGTCAATCCGGAGGCCGACGCCTCCCGGATGGCCGTCGGACAGGAGCGGGACGCGACTAATCATCCCGGCGAAGAATCCTTCCACGGCGAGATTGCCCGCTTTCTCATCTTCGAGCGGCCGCTGGGCGATGACGAACTGGCGGAGATGATGGCGTTTCTGCGCGGCGAATACGGGATTTGAGGGAACGGCCGCTCGGGCCTCCAGCGGAGACGGCGCGGACGGTCGGAACCGTTCCCGGCAGCGCGAATCGGGCGTCCTTCCGGGCGATGGCGAGACCTGATAGGAGGGTCGCACGCACTGGGCACTGCAAACCACCTTGACACTTTCTTCATTCTTCCTTTTACTAGGTCCACTTCGACGATTCCCCATTTTTCGTTGGACGAGTCGCACCACGCTCGGTACGAGCTGCACGGCTCTCGGGACGAGTCGCACCGCGCGCCGGCCGGATCGTTCCATCTCAGGCGTACAGATCCAGTGTGCGACGTCGCCCCTTCGCCGTGTTCCGCGCAGCGGCCGGGTGGGGTGGCCGTGGATTTTTGAAAGCGCGTACAGAGGCAAGACGAAAGCACGTATGTACACATCGACGTCGACAAGGTCACGAGGGCTAATCATGAGACGGAACCGGCTACTACTCTTCATGCTCGGTCTAATCTTGCCCGTATCGGCGGTATTCGCCCAATCCGGCAAGATATCAGGTCAGGTAACGGAAGCGGCTACCGGCGAGCCGCTTCCGAGCGTCAACGTGGTGATCGAAGGGACGACGCAGGGCGCCACGACCGACGTCGACGGCTACTACACCATGCTCAACGTGCGGCCCGGCACCTACGACCTGCGCGCCTCCTTCATCGGATTCAGGCCGCAAACGATCTCCGACGTACGCGTCAACATCGACCTGACCGCCGAGGTAAACTTCGAGCTCGAGGAAGAGGCCGTCGGCCTCGAGGAGGTCACGGTGATGGCCGAGCGGCCGATCGTGCAGCGCGACATCTCCGCCAACGTGGCGAACTTCAACGCCGAGGAAATCGAGAACATGCCGGTCTCCGGAGTCAGCGAGGTGATCGATCTGCAGGCCGGCATCGAGCCCGGCATGCGGATTCGCGGGGGCTCGCTCGAAGAGGTCGGTTTCTATGTGGACGGCATGGCCACGCCCACCGGCCGCGATCAGACGCCCTTTACGAACGTCAGCTTCACGTCGATCTCCGAGGTGCAGGTTCAGACGGGCGGATTCAGCGCCGAATACGGCGACCTGCGTTCCGGTCTCATCAACGTCGTAACGAAGGACAGCCCGCGCGACCGCTACATGGTCGACGTGATGGTGCGCTACAGCGGACCCTCCAAGAAGTACTTCGGCGACCCGGACGATCCGATGGGCTACGATCACCGCCAGTGGCTCGACATGGGCGACGTCACCGGGGACGGCGTGCCCGATTCGGTAGCGTACTACGGCATCAAGAACGTCCTCGACCGCTGGGACTGGCAGAACTACGCCAATTCATTTGAGGGCTACAAAGCCCAGATCGAGAAAAATCAGAACAACGACGATCCGGCGGACGACAATCTGACGGCCGAGGATCTGAGGAGACTCTACCAGTACAAGACCAGGCGCCCGGCCGACGTGGAGGCGCCGGACTACGATCTGGACGCGACGATCGGAGGGCCCGTACCGGGGCTCAGCAACGCGCTCGGCGACCTGCGCTTCATCGGCTCCTTTCGCCAGCAGCACGAGGCGTACGCCGTTCCGGCCGAACGCGACGCGTTCGTGGGGCGCACCGGTCAGCTCCGGCTCATCTCCGACATCCGCTCGGGCCTCAGGGTGACGCTGCACGGCATGATCGCCAGGGACGAGGGGATGAACAACAGCGCCACCGGCGATCCCAACATGCTGCGGGGACGGAATCCCGTCTATCCCTGGGAGGACGCCGGCTGGTATTTCGCAAACCAGATGGACCTGGGCGACTACAAGGCCTTCGGCGAACTGCTGCTGATGGACGTCGACCGCAACATGGTCGGCGCCGAAGTCACGCATACGTTGAGCGCTAACACGTTCTACGAGGTACGGCTCCAGCGGAGCTTTACGGACTACCACTCGCGGCCCGGCGTCGAGCTGGATCGCTCCGAGATCGTAGCCTACCTCTACGACGGAGACGTCTTCAGGGAGGGCGATCCCGGTTTTGAGGAGGCCCGGGCCAACGGATACGGCCTGGACGCCGGTCCCCTCGGCTTTCATCCCGAGCACGGCATCGGCACGCCGCTCGGTGACGTGTGGATCCGCGGATTCAATCCGGGACGCGACACGTCGAGCCTGGCCATCT
>CAZXHQ010000301.1:0-1853 GCA_964640145.1 uncultured Rhodothermales bacterium
TCGCGTTCGCCGAGCGGAGCGGCTCCCTGGGCGCCGGCGTCGCAGAGATTTCCGTTGATGCGTCTTCCGGCAGAATCCGCGTGCATCGGTTCTGGAGCGCCATCGACGGCGGCATCGTGGTGCAGCCCGACAACGCGCTGGCGCAGATCGAGGGTGGCATCGCTCACGGTCTGAGCAGCATCTTGTTCGAGAGCATCACCTTCAAGGACGGCAAGGTGCAGCAGTCGAACTACAGCGACTACCCGGTGCTGCGCATGTCCGACATGCCGGAGGTGGAGGTGCGATTCGTGGAGTCTGAGGAGCATCCGACCGGACTCGGCGAAGCCAGTCTTCCGCTCGTGGGCGGCGCCGTTGCCAACGCGTTCGCCGCCCTGACCGGCAAACGCCTGCGCCACCTGCCGTTCACGTCCGAACGCGTACGGACCGCACTGGGCTAGGGTGGGCCAGGCGGGGGCCCTGACGTCCGCCCGGATGAATCCCTTCACCTTCGCGCCGGTGTGGATGATGGTCGTGGACGAGGTGGACTCCGTCGGGAGCTGCTTCAGTGCGGACAGGCCGACGCCGGCCTCCTCGAGCCACCCGAGCATCATCTCCCCCAGCTCGTCGCCTCCGAGGGCGCTGCACAGCGCCGTCTCGGCGCCGAGACCGGCCAGGACATAGGCACAGTTGGCCCCGTTGCCCCCCCGGTGCGAATGTGAGGGGCGCGTCGGTGAACACGAGGCTGGTCGACGTGAACTCGTCGCCGTCGATCCCCGGAAGGCCTTCCGGGCTGTGGACAGTGACGTCTACGGTGGTGGATCCAATGACGGCAAACATTGCTGCTGGAGGGGCCGGCGCGAGTCAGAATCCCGCCGGATTCCCCCGTATTACCCCGGACTGGTGGGACTTGCCGATGCGAAGGCGAACGCGCTGGAAGGATTGTGGATAAGGAGGTCGTCGATCTCCGCGTCGCGGAGACCGACCTCTCGGAGCAGCGGGACGAACCGGCTCAGGATGTACTGGAAACCCGGCGCGTCCTCGTTTCCGAAGGCCCGCCAGTAGGACCGGCGGGCGAGGTCGCCGCCGAGAAGGAGTTGCTTCCCGAATCCCTCGTCGACCAGGTGCGCGATGGTTTCGGCGCGTCGCCGGTCGGGCTCGTATTTCGCCTTTCCGATCTGGTCGTAGCTCAGGAAGACGCCGGCGTCGGCGACCTCGAGGTGATACGTTAGATCCAGCTTCCGATCCATATGGCCGATGACGACGTGTGCCGGGTCGGCGCCTTCCGATTCGAGAAGGCGAACCTGCTCGAGCGCCATGGTCCCCGCTTCCGTATGCGTGGAGATGGGCGCGCCGGTCCGGCGCTGCACCGCCGCCGCGGCGCGGAAGACATGCTCGGCGGCCGGGCTTATTCGGTCGAGCGTCGATGAGGCCTTGACGAGCCCGGCCCTCACGCCGGTCTCACCGATGCCGTCGCGGATTTCGCCGGCGAACCGCTCGGTGAGTTTCTCCACGGATCGGCCTTCGACGAGCCGGGCCGAATACCGGTCCTTGTTGTATCCGGTCGCGCAGATGATATGCACGCCCGTTCGCTCCGAGAGGCGCCTTAGTCCGGCAGCGTCTCTGCCGTAGTCCGCCGTGGACATCTCCACGACGGCCGAGCCGCCCGCCTCGAGAAAGCCGTTCAGCTCGGCCGCGGCGGCGTCCTCGTCGTCGAGGACAAGATCGAGGTCGTCCGTGGCATCCGGCGGAGGAGTGCCCAGCAGATGCTCGTGCGCGTAGCATACGCCGAGCTCCGACGCAGGAATGGGTCCGAGAACGGTTTGAATCGTGGGCATGTCGTTTCCCCAGGCTCGGATACTTTGTTAGATCACCGC
>CAZXHQ010000301.1:1953-5305 GCA_964640145.1 uncultured Rhodothermales bacterium
GCGGCGGCGACGCCGGCGGCCTGTCCCATCGCCATGCACTGCCCCATGCTTCGGACCGACGCATGGGCGTCGTGGTCGGCCGACAGACACCGACCGGCCACGAGCAGCGCCGCCACATCTTTCGGCACGAGGCACCGATAGGGAATATCATACGTCTCACCCTCCGGCAGATACTCCCACTTCGTGTCGCTTCCCGCGTGGTGGTCTTCGATCGGCGCGCCGCATTTCGCCACGGCATCATCGAATTTGCGGGCCGAGAGCACGTCGGCTCTCGTGAGACGATACTCTCCGTAGATGCGACGGCTCTCACGGACGCCGATCTGATTGCTGAGATCGGCCAGGAAGGCCTTTTCATAGCCCGGGACGTAGTCGTGGAGGAACCGGGCGTACTCGAGCGCCTGGCGGCGCCCTTCCACCTCGGCCCGCGTGAGCTGTTCCGCATCGGTCGCATCCACGTCGCCGACGCGGGTCATGTTCGTAGCCATGACGCCGGCGAACGGCGTGATGTGGATGCTGCCTTCTCGCCGGGGCAGGTCGTATACGCCGGTCTCGGCGGCCTCGTCCATCAGGTCGTGCAGCAGATCCTTGCTGACCGCACGGGCCTTCTCGTCGTCCACGCCCACCATCCGGAACGTCGTGGTGAGGGACTGGACCGGCCCCTCCTCCGGACCCTCGAACGGCGCTCCCGTGAAAGCCGCCACGTCGGCATCTCCCGTCGCATCCACCACGCAGTCCGCGAGGATCTTCACCCAGCCTCGTTTCGTGGCGGCGACCACGCCCGCCACGCGGTCGCCTTCGAGCACGGCGTCCATTACGAATGCATGGAACAGCAGTCGCGCTCCGGACTGCAGGGCCAGCGATTCCCAGACGACCTTGAGCGTCTCCGGATCGTAGGTGATCCCGTCGCCCGCACCGTAGGTGTTGGGCCGGACGAGCGAGACGCCTCTTCGGTCCAGCTCGTCGACGACGAGGTCGGGGACCCCACCGACGATCTTCTTTGGCTCGCTACCGGGCGTAAAGAAGCCGTAGAAGGTGTCCAGCACCTGCGTACTGATCCCGCCCATAAAGCCGTAGCGCTCGACGACCAGCGTGTCGGCACCCGAGCGCGCGGCGGCGATGGCGGCCGTCGCACCGGCCGAACCACTCCCGACGACGAGTACTTCGGTGCGCATCGTGGCGGCGATCTGTTTGCTGTGGATGTCCACGGTAGGCCGTATTTCGTTGGTGATCTATCGTCAGCTGGACCAGCCGCCGTCGACCGGCAGAACAGCGCCGGTGATGAAGGCCGAGCGTTCGGATGCCAGAAAGAGCGCGGCCTCGGCGACGTCGACCGGATCGCCGAAGGCGCCGGTTAGCGGCTGCAGCTCCTTCAGCCGCTCCACGATCCTTGGATCGTTCTGCGCCCGGGCGCTCATCTTCGTAGCGATCAGGCCCGGACAGAGGACGTTGGCGCGAATGCCCTTTTTTGCGTAGTAGCGGGCGATCGACCGCGTCATGCTGATAATTCCACCCTTGCTGGCGGCGTAGGCATGCGTGGCGAAGTCATCGTCGCCTCCTTGCAGGGCCAGGACGCTGGACAGATTGATGACGGCGCCGCGCCCGGCCTCCAGCATATGCCCTACGGCATATCTGCAGCAGAGATATACGCTCTTCAGATTGAGGGTCAGCACGCGGTCCCACGCCTCCTCGGTACAGATGTGCACGGGGCCATCCCCCCATTTCCGCCCGCTGACGCCGGCCACGTTGAAGAGCACGTCGATGCGCCCGTACGTGGCGGCGACGTCGCCGACGGCCGCGCGGACCTCCTCGTCCTTGCTCACGTCGACGGGGAGAAAGGCAGCATCGCCGCCGTCGGCGCGGATGCCAGCGGCCACGTGCTCTCCGCCATCGCGGTCGACGTCGAAGGCGGCCACCCGTGCGCCGCGGCTGGCAAACAGGCGCGCCGATGCACGTCCGATCCCACTCGAGGCTCCCGTCACGATACACACTCGGCCGTCCAGGTCAGGGCGTTCCATTCGAACCCTCCGCCTCACAGCCGTAGGCGCGCCGCATACGCCGGCGATACTCGTCATAGCACACTTCGAAGCGCTCGCGAGAGCCCTCCGAACCCAGAAAATAGCTGCTCGTCAGGACGATCGGAGGCCGGCCCATGCGCGTCAGCCGATCGGCCACCAGGCATTTTACTGCGTTTACGACAGCGGCCCCGCCCACGGTCGATGCGGGCCCCACCGGGTCGTCGAGTCCCTCGATCTCCACCATCGCGTCACCGCCCGGCGCGCCCGTATCGATCGTCACGTCGGCCACGTCCGGCAGTCGCTTGCCGGAGCTGTGGGCAGACTTCGCGGCCGCGCAGTGCTCGACCGACACGACGGCAATAACGGGCAGGCCTTTATTTGCGGCCGCGATGGCTACGTCCAGGACCACCTCATTTACGCCGCTGTTGGAGAAGATCATGAAGCTGTCCGGCGCGCGGAGCACGAAGTTGCGCAGGATGACCTGGCCGAAGCCTTCGACGTGCTCCAGATACATCGCCTGCCGCTGGCCGTTGGCGCCCACCACCGGATTGTGGAAGGTGAGAGAGAGCTCGACGATGGGATGAAAGCCCGGAAAGCTGCCGTGACGGGGAAACATCTCCTCGATGAGGATGCGGGAATGGCCCGTTCCGAAGAGGTGGACGAGCCCCTCGCTTCCGATCGTCTTGGCGCAGATGTCGGCGGCGGCCTCGATGGCACCCATCTGCGTCTCGCGGATATGCGCGAGTACGCGGTCGAGGCCCTCCAGGTAGGCCAGCGCGGGCCCACGGGAGGATGCGTTCGGGGGGTTGGGTTCGCTCATGCGGTTCAGGTCGAGGTTTTCTTCGGATCGGTGGAGTTCGAGTGGAGGAGGAGCGAGAGTCGTCGATTCATCGCGCACGCGCTCGCTCCGCACGTCGGTCGCTCGCGTCGACCCTCTCAAGAAAGCACGCGCGCCCACGGCCGGGGGCTTCATGCCAAATGGACGCCCGCCGGGGGGCTTCATGCTCAATGGACGCCCGCGAAGCTGACGACGCTCCGAACCGCCCGTCGCCAGTCGACCGCCGGTCGGCGGGCCGTACCCGACATGCGCGGACGTACACCACGAGGCACTAGAAGGTATGGGACGTCGAATATTCGTATCGATCCGCGCGGTAGTAGCTCGTGGTTACCTCGGTGAGCTCGCCCTCATCGTTCGATGCCGCCGTGCGCACCATGAGCAGTGGCTGGTAGGGGGCGATCTCGAGCAGGTCGGCCTGCTCCGGATCCGCCGCCGTCGCCCCAACCGTATGCCGTATCTCCGCTATACGCACCTTGAATTCCTCCGCCAGGAGCGCGTA
>CAZXHQ010000302.1:0-5278 GCA_964640145.1 uncultured Rhodothermales bacterium
GTGCGGGAGGCGGCGATCGCGTCGAGCGGGCGAGGCGGCCGGAAGTGGTCCGGCGTGTGGACGGTCCCCCTGCCTTCTCACGACGTGTATCTCGCGGCCGTGGCGGTGGGTCCGGGCGAGACCCCGCCGTTCTGGCCCATAGCGAAGCCGTACCAGGCGGAATCGCCGGTCTGGAAGCCGCGCGTGATCGGCGTGACGGGCGCCGTCTGGATCGATGCGGACGGGGACGGGCGCCGGACGCCTGCCAGGGCCTACGCCCGACGCCTCGTCGAGGGCGCCGGCGGTGACCTCGAGACGGTGACCCGACTTCTTTCCTCCTACGATGAGGCCGTGGCTGCGCAGGCGGCCGCCGAGCTGTACGAGCTAGGTCGGGTTTCGAGCACGTTCGACGTGGCCACACTGCCCGACGATGCTTCCGACGCCGTGCGCGCTGGCTTTCGGTCCTTCTTGATCAGTTCAGCTCCCTGATCTTCAGGTTTCTGAAGTAAACGCCCGACTCGCCGTGCTTACCCTGGAGTCCGATGCGGCCTTCCGTCGGCAATTCGGCCAGCGGGGTGCTAAGATGGCCAGGTATTTCCGATCCATCAGGATTGGTCTCGGCCGACGTGTATTCGCTCATGTCGATTTCGCTGACGAGCGCACCGTTGAGGACGGCCCAGAGCGAATCCCCGCGGGCGTAGACGGTGTAACGGTTCCATTCACCGGCCGGACGGATGCGCTGCTCCGATGGTCCGACGTGGCCATACATGGACCCAGCGGCACCGCTGCCGGTTGCCTGGGCAGAGTCGGCGGGCATATAGCTGTCGCCGATCTGGATCTCGAGGGAGCTCGGAATCCAGTCGTCTGTGTCGCTGGTGTGGACGATGATGCCGCTGTTGGCACCGGGGTCGAACCTTACTTCGAGGTCGAGGATGAAATCATCGTATTCCTCCTGCGTAAAGATCGCCTCATCCTCCGTCGCCGTCAAGATTCCATCTTGCCAGGACCACACGCCGGCCTCGTCGATGGCGTCGGAGAGGTCCGAGGCGAAGAGGGACTGCCAGTCGCCGGCGGTTGTGTCGGCGTGGCCTGTCGGATCGAACGGCATCGTCCCGTTTTCCGCGGCCGCGGTGTCGCCCGTGACGGCCGGGTCATCCGGCTGGGATTCGCATCCTATGGCGACGAACGCCAGAATGAGGAAGGAAGTTAAGAGGCGTTGGCTCATGGCTGTTTTCTATGTCGGTCGGTATGGGGATTCGCGAACGTATTATTCGCTGCCGGCTGCGACGGTCACGGGAGGTAGCTCCCATCCGCTGCGCGCTTCGCGGCGAAGATATTGATCGGCTTCGGGAATGTTTGTCACGCGGAGATTCTCGGCGTCCCAGTGGATCTTGCGGTTTCCGGCTCTCATCGATACGACGCCGAGGAGCACGGTCTCGGTAAGCGGTGCGGCAAATGAGAATGGAGATGTGGCGTCTTCCTCCCCTCGGATGGCTCGGAGCCAGTTGTTCTCATGGCTCTCGTTTTCGATACGGTCGTACAGCCGGGGGACCTCCGGAAGGTCTTCCTTGCGTCCACCGCGCAGGAGCTGAAGACCGTTCATGTGGAGCAGCGTTCCGTTCGAACCGACGTACATCGTACCGCCCGGCTCCAGCCATTCGTCGTCGCCCAGTCCCTCCGGACGCGGCGGTTTGAAGCCCCCGTCGTACCAGAGCATCTTGAAGGGGCCCCGATCGCCGCGAGCGGGGAAATCATAATGGGTCGTCGAAGCGACGGGGAACGAGTCGCCGTTGAACGCCGAGGACCGCGTTTCGACGGTCGTCGGAGCTTCGAACTCGAGCGCTGTGGCGACGAAGGCAAACGAATGCGCCGCGATGTCGCCGAGCGCACCGCAGCCGAACGGTACCCAGCCTCGCCAGGCGAACGGATGAAAGGCGGGGTCGTAGGCCGTCTCCGCTGCGGGACCGAGGAAAAGATCCCAGTCGAGCGTGTCGGGTTTTCGCTTCAGGACGGACGGCATGCCCATACCCTGCGGCCAGATCGGCCGGTTCGTCCACACGTGCACCTCGCTGACGTCACCGATCGTACCGGCTTTAACCTGCTCGGCGATTGTGCGGGTAACGTCTTCCGAGCGGCCCTGGTTGCCCATCTGCGTCACGACGTTGTAGCGCCGGGCCGCCTTCTCGAGCTGGCGGGCCTCCCAGACCGACCACGTGAGCGGCTTCTGGGTGTAGACATGGATGTCGTTCTCCATGGCCGCCAGCGTGATGAGGGCGTGCGTATGGTCCGGCGTGGCAATAACTACGCCGTCGATCTGGTCGCTCATCTCGTCGAACATCCGCCGGTAGTCCCAGTACCGGGCCGCATTCGGGTACGTCTCGAAGACGGGTGCGGCGAACTCCCAGTCGACGTCCGCAAGCGCCACGACATTGACGTCGTCCATGTTGCGCAGGTTGACCTTTCCCATGCCGCCGACGCCGACGGCGGCCACATCCACCGTATCGCTGGGCGGCCGGAAGCCCGGACCGCCCAGCACGTGGCGCGGCACGACGACGGGCGCGGCAGCGAGCGCTGCGCTCGCTGTGCCAAGCGTTCTTAGAAATGAGCGGCGGGACCGGGACGTTTCAAGCATGCGTGTACCTCGCAAGAGGACGTATATGCGAATCGATGTACCAATTTAACAAAACGGAGACAAGTATATGGCCTCCTTGTCCAGACGCGCGCCGACGGACGTAGATCCGTAATTGCCAGGACAGATATAGGCCTAGAAGTCCGTATCGGGCTCCGCGAGATCCAGCTCCTGGATCCAGAGGTTGCGATAACGCACGTCGTGGCCTTCCGCCTGGAGCTTCAAGCCCTGCGGCGTATCCGTGATGCCCAGACCGCCGTCCCGACCGCCGTCGACGCCCGAGTTGGCGCCCCCCCACACCTTGTTGATGGGCTGGTTCTCGTGCACCTTTACACCGTTGAAATACATGGTGACGAGCGCACGCTGCGTCCGCTCACCGTTCTCATCGAACCGGGCCGCACGGAAGAGGATGTCATATGCGTTCCACTTGCCGATGCCGTTAAAGAGCTCGTACGGCGCTTCGGCCTCGTTGATGACGGCCGCCATGCCGTGGGGTCCCTCTTCACCCTCGACGATCTGGATCTCATACCGGTTTTGCAGATAGACGCCGCTGTTTCCACGTTCCTCCGTGACGAGAAACTCGACATGAAGCCGGAAGTCGCCGTACGCCTTCTTGGTGACGATGTCGGCCTGCCCGTACGTCGTGGCGGCGGAATCCTTCGTGCTCAGCGCCATCCCGTCGTCGACCGGATCCGGCAGCACGCGCCACTTGATCGGCAGCTCGGCCGCGAAGCGCGGGCCTTCCCAGTAGGTCCATTTATCGTGCAGCATCTCTTCCGAGCCGTCGAAAAGTACCTCCGCGTTCGTGGGCGGCGGGACTCCCACGCCCACCTGGGCCAGTACGGCCGGCGACGTGCTCGCGCACGTGATGAGAAGAACCGAGAAGGCGGTGCATAGAGCTTTTGTCATCGGGGATCTTTCAGGTTATGCTGGTTGGACTTTCTTACTTAACCGCGTCCGCAAAGCCGGAGCCCACCGTCGCGGCCTTCGGCGGCCATTCAATATAGGCAGGGAGGACTTCCAAACGATGAAATCGCCGCGCGGTCGTTCGTCAGCTCATATACCATCCTCCGTTCACGTTGATGGTCTGCCCCGTGATGTAGCCGTTGCGGGCGAGCATGACGGCGACGTCGGACACCTCCTCCACGCTGCCGAAGCGGCCTACCGGAATGAGATCAGGTGTCGCATTCGGATTGCCGGTTACCATGTCGGTGACGATCAGGGCCGGCGCGATGGCATTGACGGTGATCTCCTGCTGGGCAAGCAGCGCGGCATAGGATCGCGTCAATCCCAGGATCCCCGCTTTGGAAGCCGCGTAATGGGGTCCGACGACTCCTCCAAGCTGGGCGGCCACCGAGGAAAGATTGATGATGCGCCCCCAGGGCAGCGTCCGCATTCCCGGGAGGATGCGCTGCGTGACGAGGAAATACGACGTGAGGTTGGTGCTGAGGACTTCGTCCCAATCGTTCTCGGTGATCTCATCGAGGGGTTGGGGGCGCGTGATGCCCGCATTGTTAACCAGCACGGTCACAGCACCGAGCTCACGCTCGACTTTTTCGGCGAGGTCCTCTACATCGTCGGAGCGGGAGACGTCGGCGCGTACGGGAAGGGCGCGGCGGCCCAGAAGGTCGATCTCTTCGCAGACCTCGTGGGCTTCGTCGACGCTCGTCAGGTAATTGACGGCCACGTCGGCACCCGCTTCGGCGAGCGCGATGGCGATGGCCCGTCCGATGCCTCGGCCGGCGCCGGTCACGAGAGCGGTGGTGTCGGTCAGATCCGTAGGCATAGTCAGCGCTGTGTCGGGTTGCATCGATGGGCCTCAAGCAGCGGAGCGGGCAGCCGTCATGCCGGGATCTCGAACGCAGCATGCAGCGAATCGCCGACTCCGACGCGTTGGGTATGGTCGTCACCAGCACCGTAGGATTCAAGCGTCGGCGCAGGTGGTCCCGACTCCCAGACTCGAGCTCCATTTCGGATGTCAAGACTTGATAAAGAGGGCCGGGGGCGTTACCCTCCATACACTCTGTACGGCGCTCATCTCGGCGCGTGCGCCTCATTCCATCGATGGCCTGTTTCCAGGGCAGCCCCCGCATTTACCTGTATCCGTTATGACTTGTTGGCACGCCTGGCGGAGCACGCGTCGACCCGTATAGCCCGTATAGTACGTCAGCGTCTTTGCGACGTGATGTACTACGAACCGGACGAAAAGCGCCCTCCTGGGGGGTCCCCTACCGACAAGAACCTCCGTATCCCCGCACACCCACCACGTTAGAGGAGAACCACAGCAATGAAACTGCACCTTTTCCTGGGCACTCTTGCGCTCGGCATCATTCTCGCCGTTCACCTTGCAATGAATGGCCGCGTGGGCGCCATTATGGATAATGCCCGCGTCGCCAACGCGCTGTTCTGGACCATCGGAGCCGTGACGGCCATCGTCGTGGGCATCTCCGGTTGGGAAGCGGGCGTCCTCAGCAATCTGCGAGACATCAATCCGCTCCTGTTTACGGCAGGTGCCCTCGGCGCCATACTCGTATTCATCATCGCATGGATGATTCCGCGCATGGGTGCCGGTCCCGTTTTCATCCTTCTTCTCTCCGGCCAGGTCATCGGAAGCCTGGTCATGTCGCATTTCGGATGGCTCGGGTCACCCGAGGAGCCGATAAGTCTGGT
>CAZXHQ010000303.1:0-5277 GCA_964640145.1 uncultured Rhodothermales bacterium
GACAGGTCTTCCTGCGGCGGATGGTACCTGCCTGCATCCGACAAACCGTTTCCTGCACGGCTCAAGATGCGTATCTGACGGCCCGTGGCTGTGCACAGATTGCGGCGAGTATGTTGACGATCCGTGCGGCGGCGAACCCATCTCCAAACGGATTCTTTGCCGCGCCGGCCGCCGCGTCGAGCGCAGGCCGGCGCAGCAGGGCGTTGCACGCCTCGATGATGCGGCCGGGGACCGTTCCGACGAGCTGCCCCGCACCCGACGCGACGATTTCCGGACGCTCGGTCGTTTCGCGTAGAATCAGTATCGGCTTGCTGAACGAAGGGGCCTCCTCCTGAATCCCTCCGGAGTCGGTCAGGATGCTGTACGATAGCTGCATGACCTTCAGAAGGTCTCGGTATTCCAGCGGATCGGTCAGATGAATGCCTGCGACGCCGAGGAGCTCCCGGCGGACGACCGCACGGACGTTGGGATTCAAATGCACGGGAAAAACGATCTCCACGTTCTCGTTCTCCTCGACGATCGTCCGCAGGGCTTTACAGATGCCCCGAAGGGGAGCCCCCTGGTTCTCGCGCCGGTGTGAGGTGACGAGAAGAACACGCTTGCCGAAGAAGTTGATACGGTTCAGGTCCTCGTTGATGAACTCGCCGTCGAGCGAGATGGACTGCAGCGCATCGACGATGGTATTGCCGGTCACGAATATGGTGGAGGACGGCACGCCTTCCCGAATCAGGTTCATCCGTGCACCCTGCGTCGGTGCGAAGTGTATGTCGGCTATGCTGCCGACCACGCGCCGATTGATTTCCTCCGGAAAGGGATTGCCCTTATCGTGTGAGCGCAGCCCTGCTTCGACGTGAGCAACTCTGATTCCCGCATAGGAGGCCGCCATGGCGGCGGAGGCGACGGTCGTCGTATCACCCTGAACCAGTAGGACGTCCGGTGCCAGCTCCGCCAGGGCCCCGGAAAGAGCCGCCAGCGAACGCGCGGCAAAATCTCCGAGGGACTGATTGTGGACCATGAGCTCGAGATCGACTTCCGGCCTGATGTCGAACATCGAGAGCACCTGAGTGAGCATGTCCCTGTGCTGCCCGGTGCTGACGACGGTGGACCGAAAGCGGTCCGGGCTGTGTTTTAGCGCGCCTATGACGGGCGCCATCTTGATCGCTTCAGGCCGGGTTCCGACTACGGTTACCACGTGCTGACGCGACGCGCCGTTTCTACGACGACCTGCGTCCAATCGTGGGGGGATAAGCCGAGAACCCGCTGGGGAGGCCACTATCGTCGGTGAGATGTCGACGAGACTACGATTCATTACTCTGCTCCGAATAGATGGCGTGATGTACGTATGGATTTGCGGGAACTTGCTCCGCCCGAGCACGCGCCTCCTTGACCAGCTCCGGGACGGCAGTGTGCGGCGTCTTATCCCAGGCAACGGCTCGCCCGCGATATTCGGAGCGGGCGAACTGGAGGGCTGCACGCACCGTTGCGCTCAGGCTGAGCAGGTTGTCCCACGGTTGACGGACGACGGACAGGCAGGCGTGTGCCGGCCCGTATATGCGAGCCACGGCGACGGCGCGCTGCAGCAGTCGGTTCATCATCAGCGCCGTCACGACGGCTACCAGCCAGGCGATCCAACCGTCTACCTGAAGAAGCGGCGGAAGCTCGGGGTAGACCACGTATCGGATCGCGGAAGCCAACCCTACGGCCGCGACGAACAGGTATCCGACGGCGAGGATTGGATAGGTGACGGCTCCCTTGCGGTCGTGCGCCAGCAGCCAGCGATCAGCCGCACGTCCGTTCCAGCCGTGGTATTTCCAGCTCTGAAAGACGATGCCGAGCGACCAGCGAGTACGCTGCCGGACGGCTTGAGAAAACGTGGCGGGAAACTCAGACCGCGTCGCGACCCAGTCGTCCTTTCGAACGTTTTCTGCAATCTCCGGCTCCTCTGCCGGAAGGTCGTGGATGAGCCGCTGGCGAATAAAGAGCGCTTTCTTGCCGGCCAGCGCCAGTCGAAGGCCCACCTCGTAGTCTTCCGTCAGGCTTTTCACGTCGAACACGTCGCCCTCTCCGTCCTCCCGCAGCGTCTCGATCGCTGAGCGGGCTATGGCCGTCGCTACGCCGCAGGAAGGCACGAACCCGCCCACCCAGCCGCGGACGTGCATGTCCTTCGTCTGGTTTTCGGCAAACTGATCCATGTAGGTGGCCGACGTGAACGCGGATCGCGGCGACGTCAGGGGAAGAATAGGCAGCTGGATCATGTCCGCCGTACGGCGAGACATGTGGTAATTCAGCAGCTTGAATTCGTAGGGATGGAGCACGTCCTCGGGGTCGTGGAGTACGACGAAATCGTACAGCTGACCCGTTTCCGCTTCCCGCCGCTCCATCGCACGAAGCATACCGTTCAGGTTGTCGGCTTTTGTCGTAGGGCCTGCCTGCTGCCCCACACATTGAATCACATTCGGAAGGACGTCCGCAGCCGCATCCACGCCGGCCTGCGTTGCCTCGTCATTGGGATACGTGCCGATGAAGAAGTCATAGTTCTCATATTGGATCACCTTTTCATTGTAGAGAAGCATCTCCTCGATGATGTCAGATTCCATCCACGCCGGGATGAAAACTGCGATGCGTTTCTCTTCCAGCTCCACGAGCTCCGAAAGGCGGACCGCCGTAAACGGTTGGCCTTTAATCAGGCGCCGAAGCCAGTAAAATATGTCGATGACGAGGTCGTCGAGGCCGGATACCAGGTATCCGAGCGCCACGAGCGTGAAGACGACCTCGATCCAGTTCAGGTGTGCAGCCAGGGACATTGATCTCAACGGGTTAATTCTTGGGGAACCGCACGAGGTAGTGGGACAGCGTCAACATCACCCGAAGGTCGCCGTAGCGGTCGTCGGCGTCCCGCTCGATGATGGGTTGCCAGGACTGCACGTATTCGACGCCCAGCGAGAGCGCATCCGTGCCGGACGGACTCCATCGAATCCCCGGACCGGCCTCGACGACATTGTTGTAGGATTGGCCGCTCGCGTCCGCTATGGCCGCGAGCCTTCCGTATACATCGACCGCTCCGGCGCCGGACTCGAGAACCCGGAGGCCGGGCCGGGCCTGGAAATACCCGATAACGTTGTGGTCGAAACGGCTGTAGTAACTGACGTCGTAGTACAGATCGGCGACACCACGAAATGGAAAGGCGCGGCCGCCGGCGTGCATGGCGCGGCCCCACGACCGTGAGCCGTAGACTCCGGTCCGGACGTCGGCGCGCGCGGCATTCGACGCGACCAGAGGAAGGGCGGCGCCGCCTTCGGCGTAGAGCGTCAGTGCCCACGGATGAAGAGCGGCGCGCACGCCCATTCCGACGACGAGCACGTTGTCGGAGTAGACTTGCGGCAGGCTGCCTCCGGATGATTGGGTGTCCCTGGTTCCGCGCAGCAGTCCGTACGCTTGAAGATTGGGCGACGTGGAGAGCACGGGGCCCGAACGGACCACGAGGGGTACGATGACATTGTCGTGGCGGGTGTGGAAAAACGGGGCGGAGTAAACGTCGGTGAACCAGGTGCCCGCGCCGGGGCCCCAGATGCCGGCCGCCGCGAGGGCGTCTCGCGCGCGCTCCCGAAGGACCGGATCGGCCGCGCGGGAAACCTCCAGGAAGTGCCGTCGAGCCCGGGTCCACTCGCCCGACGCCTGGTACAGGTAGGCGAGCTGGAGAGCGACGTGTTCGTCTTTCTCTCCGAGCTGCTGTCTGGCGGCCAGGTGCTCGATCGCCTCTTCATCCCGGCCCATGCGGTGGTAGAGATATCCCAGATCGGCATGCAGCTCAGGACGGTCGGGAACCAGCGTCAGTGCCAGCTCGAATTGCTCTGCGGCCTGTCTGAGACTGTCCGCCTGAAGGAAGGCGTACGCGAGCGCCTGGCGCGGATGGGCATCCTGAGGAGAGGCTGCGGCAGCATCCGCAAAGGCGGTAATGGCCGTCGTGATGCTGTCCCGGCGCAGGGCGTCGAACCCTCGCTGAAGCTGCTTTTCCGTATCGATCGGCACGACCTGCGCCCCCGCTTCGCAGGCCATCAGAAGAAGGATGCACAGGATGGCGAACGAGCGGATGGTGCGTCCGATCTGATCGGGGTCTGACGTAATTTTAGCAGGCATCTGGCTGGCGGAACGGTAGGTGATACAGGGTGAATGGGTCGGCCGGGGACTCGATCACGGGGTGGCTTCCGTCACGTCGTTCGCCCGAGCACCTTCCGGGCCGGAAGACCCCCGCGGATCGCTCGTTTCGGTCCGTGAGGCCCTCGGGCGGACGGATGCCGAGCGGACGACCCGGGCGAATTCGAGAACGGGGAAGCCGTTGCGGTAATGCCGGTTGCTTTCGAGCAGCAAGACGAGAGCGTGAACGGCCTCGTGCGTCGAACCGCCGGCCGCCGGGGTTACGTAGCTCTCCACGATCTCAGGGGGCATGACCGGCTTTCCATGCTCGAGGCGTCCGTCTTTTCCAGCTACAATCCACAGCCGGCGCTCCAGTCGCTCGAGATGAGCCATGGAGGTCGACCTCACGGCGTCTTCGATGTCGCGAACCAGCTTCCCCGGATTCGGCTCATTCGTCCCGATTCGGTGGAAAAGCGACTCGCTTACGCGGCCGAAGACGATGCGGCGAAGCGCCATGGCCAGGTCCGTCTCGTCGGGCTTCGTCCAATCGATGGAATCGAAATACGTCCGGAGCTGGACGTAACGGCCTCGGTCGTCCCGCTGAAAGAGATCGGCGGTCGAGTCGATCGCCAGCTCCTCCATCGAGAGGCCGAAAGGTTCGGCGCTGAGGCTGTCGCGCCGTCTCTTCTGGTGAAGATAGGCGAGAGCCATACGTACGCTGAGCTCCCTCACGTGCTCGACGGAAACCGGATGAGGATGGTCGGACAGCATCGAATACAGAGCCGAACAGATTCCCTGCGGCTTCCGACGGGGTATGGCAGACCTCATGAGCAAAAACGCTCCTCGCGTGATGACGATGCAAAGGGATGGATCGAGTGAAAAAACGCCGTGCGATCAGCGCATTACATTTTGTAACCATGGGCGAAACTATTGCCCATTTGCTTCGAAAAGATGATGTGTCAAAATACATGCCATCCCGAATGAGGAAGGATTACTTCCATCTTATTCAGCATGAGTTCCGTCGAGATAAAAGAGTAGACGTGTAATTTTTACCCACGTATCATCTTGAGAATTCTCTCAATGTGGGTCCATCACAATCTGTCCGGCACGGCGCGGAGTAGTTTTTGGCGCATTCATCACGTG
>CAZXHQ010000304.1:0-5267 GCA_964640145.1 uncultured Rhodothermales bacterium
GGACTGCCGAAGGCCGCGTACGGACGCGCCAGGTCGGCCTAAACTGCTGTTTTTACGTGGATTTAGCCGGTCTTGGTGCTGCGTGCAGCTCCTGCCTTCCGTCTATCTTCGACAGGCAGCATCTGTTTTTGCCAGGAGGATTACGAGACGGGGGTCTCATGTGAATAACCGGTGCATATCATGGGTATGCGCATCGCGCCGACCATACCGGACAGCACCTACCGGTAGGACAACTTGTGAGAGCCGACCTCCGGGGTAGGCGGTCGGCTCCATACATCTGCTGCGGCTGCGCCGCCGCACCTGTTGGATTTCATCGTCTATGGATAAGTCGCCCGAAGCGGTCTGGAACGCGTGTCTCGACATTATCCGGGACAACATCAGCCGGCAGAGTTTCAAGACATGGTTCGAGCCGCTTCGTGCCGTGAGTCTGGTGGACGACGGGGGGCTGAAGAAGCTCACCATCCAGCTTCCCAGCCGGTTCTATTACGAGTGGCTCGAAGAGCATTACCACAGCCTGCTCCGTAAGACCGTTGCAAAGGTGCTAGGTGCCGACGGGCGCCTTTTCTACGACATTGTCATCGAACGGGACGACGTTCAGCGGGGCTACGAAGGAGCCTCCATGCACCTGCCTGCCCGTCCCCACGGGGGCGTATCGCCAGGCGACGAGGATTCGACCACTCCCTTTCCTTCCAGACGGCCACGTCCGCCCCGGGACCATCCCCCGCCTGCCGAATCCGTCGGCGCCTCGCCGTCAGAGGCGCCTTCGAATCCCTTCATCATCCCCGGGATTCGAAAGGCCCGCATCAACAGCCAGCTCAACAGCTCCTACACCTTCGAGCGGTTCATCGAAGGGGACTGCAACCGGCTCGCTCGAAGCGCGTCCTGGGCCATCGCACAACAACCAGGGGCCACGAGCTTCAACCCCTTCCTGATCTACGGGGGCGTCGGCCTCGGCAAGACTCATCTGATCCAGGCGATCGGCAACTACGTGAAGCAGCAGGGCAGCGAGACGGTCCTGTACGTCTCCAGCGAGCGATTCACGTCCGATTTCGTGCAGTCGATCCAGCACAACCGCGTCAACGAGTTCAGCTCATTTTACCGCAGCATCGATCTGCTCGTGATCGACGACGTGCAGTTCTTCGGGGGAAAGGAGAAGACGCAGGAGGAGTTTTTTCACATATTTAACGCGCTGCACCAGGCAGGAAAGCAGATTGTGTTGTCGGGCGACCGGCCGCCGCGTGAAGTCGAGGGGATCGAAGAACGACTGCTCTCACGCTTCCAGTGGGGCCTGACGGCCGACCTGCAGAAGCCGGAGCTCGAGACCCGCATCGCCATTCTGAACCGCAAGGCCGAAGACGACGGCATCGACCTCCCGCACGACGTCATCGAGTTCATCGCGCACAACGTCAAGAGTAACATCCGCGAGCTGGAAGGAGCCCTGATCCGCCTCCTCGCCCACTCCACGCTGCACAAGCGGGAGATCGACCTGCCGCTCGCCAGGGGCGTGTTGCGGGACCTGATCAAGGATACACGCATCAACTTTACGATCGAGGAGATCCAGCGGATCACCTGCCACTACTTCGACATTCCCGAAGATCTCGTGCGCGCGAAGACCCGGAAGCGCGAGATCGTCCAGGCCCGGCAGGTAGCCATGTACTTCAGCAAGCAAATGACCCAGCATTCACTGAAGACGATCGGCCTGCACTTCGGAGGCAGGGACCACTCGACCGTCATCCATTCCTGCCAGAGCGTCGAGAATCAGAAAGAGACGGATCCCACGTTCAAAGAGATGCTCCAAGAAATTCGCCATAAGATCGAGCTTCGCAGTCGCTAAGATCGTGCCGGATCGGTTCGGCTTTTGCCGGCTGCATTGCTATCTTGGTTGCACCGCCATCTTCGACGTCCCGACACGTCGGGCTACCGCCGAGCCGCTACCCTCAGAGCCTTTTTCTATTCGCCAGCACAATGAAGTTCTCTGCCTCCAGTGCCGATCTCCTCAAAGCGCTGACCACCGTCGGTGGAGCCGTCCCCTCCAAGAGCACGCTCCCGATCCTGGAGTGCATTCTTTTTGCACAACTGGATGAGACGGGCCTCCGGCTGAGCGCCACCGACCTCGAGGTCTCGATCGTCCAGCGCATCAACGTCCAGTTCGAGAGCAATGGTAGGGGGGATGGCCGGCGCATCGCCGTCCCAGCGAAGCGACTGCTCGACACGCTCCGCGCCTTGCCCGACGTTCCCATTCAGTTCGAGGCCGACGACGAGTTCCGTGTGGTGCTCAAGACCGACGTGGGCGAATACAAGATGATCGGGCATGACGGCGCCGACTACCCGGCACTGCCCGAGCTGGAACCGGGACAGCGCATCGAGACGGAGGGAGCCCTTCTCAAGCGAGCCATCGAAAAGACAAGCTTCGCGGTCAGCAAGGATGCGCTGCGTCCTGCTATGATGGGCATCTACTTCCAGATCGGCCCCGACGAAGGACGCGCCGTAGCCACGGATGGGCACCGCCTCGTCAAGCTCAATCTGGAAGGCATGACCGCGGACGAACCCGTCGACTTCATCGTGCCGGAAAAAGCGATGTCGCTGGCGGGGAAGATCGTGACCGACGAAAGCTGCACGATCCTGGTCGATGAAGGATACGTCGGCTTCGACTTCGGCAATTCGCGCATTCTCGCGCGCCTTATCGACGAGTCCTACCCGAATTACGAAGCGGTCATCCCGGTCGAGAACGACAAGCGGATGGTCGTGGATCGCGACGCCATGCTGGCCGCCGCCAAGCGCGTCGGCCTTTATTCCTCGAGCATGACGCATCAGATCCGCCTGGCGCTCGACGCGGAGCAGGTAGAGATTTCGGCCGAAGACATCGAACGCTCGAGTGAAGCGCGCGAGACGGTACGGTGCGAGTACGACAGCGAGGCCATGGTGATCGGCTTCAACTCGGTCTACCTCAACGAGGTGCTCGGACATGTCGACGCCGACGAGGCGGTCTTCGAGTTCAGCTCGCCGAACCGCGCCGGCGTCGTCACGCCGGAGACGCAGCAGGACGGCGAACACATGCTCATGCTCATCATGCCCGTGATGCTCAACACGTACGCCTGAGCATCGACGCCGCCTGCTCCCGGCAGATCCGGGCCGTCATGGACGACGCCGCAGGGGGGCGCTGCGAAATAATGAGGCGTACGTTCTACGGGTGCTGAGAACGCATCCCCCGGGGATCGGCGCGGAGTGCAACACAGGCACGAGCTCGAACCGGCCCTGACCGGGGGGGGGGCACTCGGCGTACGAGCGAGGTCGTGCGGGATGTATCAACGGCCTTCCAGGTCGCGCAGCTCGCTCAGCAGCCGCTCCGCTTCGCCGGCATGCGCCGCTCCCGACGCCGCAGCGCGCCGGAGGGCTTCGCGTGCTTCCGCGACGTTGCCGCGCGCGAGCTCCGTCTTCCCGAGCAGATAGGAGGCTTCGCCCGACAGGAACGACTCGGGCGGCTCCTGCCGGATCACCTCCTGCAGCCGGTCGGACGCCGCCGCGAGGCGGGTGGCGTCATAGCGAGGAAAGAGGCCGAGGAAAGAGGTTTCCGATTCCTTCAGTTCCTCCAGCGCCTCTAGATACAGCACGACGGCATCGGAGACGTCCACCGGTTCACCGTTGCCGCGCACCTCTTCGTATCCTTCCAGCACGAGCTCCGATTCGTCGAAGCGGGCCATGCGCTCCGCTTCCGGTCGGATGATCCTGCTTACGGAGAAGAGCAGCAGGTAGAGGCCGGCGACGGCCAGCGCGGCCGCGACGAGCCGTCGCCGGCGACCGGTCTTCCGGTGGGCATCGCCCCGATCCAGGGGCGGTCTTCCCGATTCCGCCGTAGGTGGCCGCTCCTCGGCGCCGGCCTCGGTATCGGGCCGCGCGCCGGCACCGCCCTCGGAGGCCGCGGCGGTTTCGTCGACCGACTCGGGCGGATGTCCGACCAGCCGGCGAAACCGTTCCTGCGCGTCGGAGGCCGCCTCGAGTTCCGCTCTCCTGGCCTCGAGCGATCGGTATCGCGCCCGCGCCTCTGGATTCGTCTCGATGCGCTGCTCGAGATCGCGCAGGGCACTTCGGAGTGCCGCAGGCAGACGGTCGGCGTCCACGCTGCGCGCAACGACGGCCCAGGCTACGGCCTCGTCGCCGGGCGGATCCTCGCTCAGCGCCCCGCCTTCGCGGAGGGCACGGTCGAGCCGCTGCATCTGGGCGAGAGCTCCTCGAAGCCTGGGATGGCGATCGACGTAGTCCTCCACCTCCCGGCGCTCCTCAGGCGAGAGGTCCGGATAGAACCCGATCTTCTCCTCCATCGTCATCGTCGGATCCCGGGATTCGCCCGGTTCCATAGGTTGCATCTGCTGCTAATGCGCACGGCGTCGCGGTCGCCGAGCCGGAGCGTGGTATATAATAAGACACGTCCCGCCGTCGTTTATAACCTCGGCGGGCCTCTTTTTAACATCTCGCGGGCGGTCACTCGAAATAGGCGAGCAGGACTTCGTCCTCGCGGAGGCGCTTGATCGCCTTGTACACGTAGGCGCGGATCCGCGGGAGCGGGTACTCGGTCCGTTCGGAGATTTCCTGATACGAGAGACCTTCCAGGAACCGAAGGCGTGCGCACGTCCGCAGGTACGGGGGAAGGCGTTCGATGGCGCGCAGGAGTGCCTGATGAGCGAGTCCGACGTCGTTATAGACCGGCGGCACTTCGCTGACCAGCGGAGGGGCCGATCCGTCCTCGATCGACAGGGACTTGCGGCGGCGGCGAATGTAGTTGCGGAAGGTGTTCTTGCAGACCACGCTGACCCAGCTCGCATAGCGCCCGGGCCTCCTGACCTGAGTTTCCGAACGTTCCACCTTCAGGAACGTCTTGTCGATGAGCTCGTCGAGATCGGCAGCGCCGTAGGCCGTCTCCTGCACGAACTTTACGAGGAAGTACCGCCGGATGAAGCAGTACGTCCAGAGCTGCACGACGTGGTGGTCTGCAGGGTCTCGTGCACGGCGCCATCGTGCGTACGTTTCGTTGATTGAGGCTACGTCGTCGACGTGAAAGGGCAAGCGCGCCGCGAGCGCGTCGAGCGACTCAAACGAATGCGGCATATCGGAACCTTCAACGCGGGTGGAGAGAAGCAGGTGGAACGGCGAGGCCGCACGGGTGACACCTACGCGAGGGTTCTAGTCCGTCAAGATTGATGGAAGATTTCGCAGCCTAAAAACAAGTGGAACGTTCGGGCGTGTCAGACCTGCCTTAACGAACGGCTCCG
>CAZXHQ010000305.1:0-3208 GCA_964640145.1 uncultured Rhodothermales bacterium
CGTTGCGCCGCACCGACAACACCGTCAGGCCGTACACCTTTCGAAGCGCCAGCTCATCCAGCGTTATGGATTATGTCGGCGGCGCAACCGGGGGGGAACGGGGCCATTCCTGGAACTCCACGCGTCTGAGATCGGTCGCAGGTACCCGCTTTGGACGGACGCTTCTATGCAAAATATGACCAGAAATTCCACGCTCATCCACCGCCTTCTTGTGATCTTTTTCGGGTGGCTGGCCGCGGCCCCGGCGTCCGCGCAGCCCGAGACGGCGCCGCTGGTGGTCATGAACCTCGCCGCCCACCCCGACGACGAGGATGGGAGCACGCTCGCCTATTACCGCCAGGGTCGCGACGCGATGGCCTACTCGATCATCTATACGCGGGGGGAAGGCGGACAAAACGAGATCGGTCCGGAGCTCTACGAGGAGCTCGGTGCCATTCGAACCGAAGAAACCCTCGAGGCGGCGCGGCACCTCGGCACGCAGGTCCGTTTTCTCAACTTCAAAGACTTCGGCTACTCGAAGACGGCCGAGGAGACGTTCGAGCGCTGGGGGGGCAGGGACGAGGTGACCTCCCGCCTCGTCTACCTGCTCAGAAAGCTCAAACCCGACGTGCTCTTCACCAATCATGATACGGTCACCGTCGGACCCGACCGCCAGCACGGCCATCACCAGGTCGTCGGACTGACCGCCTACGACGCATTCGAGCTGGCCGCCGATCCGTCTTATCATCCCGAACAGCTCGAGGAAGAAGGCGTCGACCTCTGGCAGCCGAAGAGTCTCTTCCGGCGGCTCTGGAGCCCGGGCGAGGGCCCCTTCGACGTGGCGGTGCCCGTCGGCGAGATCGACGACGAACACGGCACCTCCTACGCGGCGATGGCGGCGGAGGCCCTGCACGATCACGCCTCCCAGGGAATGGAGATGTTTGCCGAGCGCGTCGCCGGATGGGAGGCCACGTATTTCGTGCAGTACCGAAGCGCGACCGAAGCCCCCCTCTCCGAAGACGACCTGGCCGCCAACCTGCCCCCGAACACGAACGCGGAACCCGACCTGGACTACTGGATCGATTCAGGACGCATACCTCGCCTGCCGGCCGGCACCGTCTCCGTCGATGACGCCCTCGCGGTTCCCGGGCAGCGCGTCGAGGTGGCCTGGAATCAAGACGCTCTGCCCGAACTTCCCGTCCGGCTGAGACTGTTCGGGGCTATCGACACGACCCTCGTCCTGCGATACGATTCCGCGCCGTCGGGCGATTTCGTCGTCTCCCACCGGCCCACGACGCCCCCCCACGTCTATCAGTATGAGCGTTATAAGAGCAGCCCTCCGCTCGGCTACGTGGTTTACGATGCGGCCAGCAGCCGCCTCCTGGGCGGCGGCTTCGCGTCCATGGAGATCGCGCCGCCGTTGCGCCTGCACGCCGAGGCGGACGTCACGCGACTGACGCCCGGCGTAAACGTCGTCTCCTACGCCGTCGACGTCTTCGATCCCTCCATCGATACCGTGACGGTCGCCGCTGCGCTCGCCCGTGACCGGGATCACAGGGTGCTCGACCAGCACCAGATCGCCGTCGTGCCCGAAGAGGATCGATATCCAGGCCGAGCCGCGCTTAGACTGCCGAAGGACGCCGACGCCGGTGCCTACACAGTCACGCTTTCGTCGGTCGGAAGCAACGGCACGACCGGGGCCGCCACGTCCAGCGACTTCGTCGAGGCCCAGGTGTTCGACGTCGACGTACCGTCCGATCTGCGGGTCGGCGTCGTCAAAAGCTACGACAACACGCTGGAGGCAGCACTCACCGAACTCGGGGTCGATCACGTCCTGCTCGATTCGACGGCCCTCGCCGCCGGCCGCTTCGACGGCCTGCACACGATCGTCGTAGACATTCGGGCGTATCTCGTTCGGCGGGACCTGCGGCGCTTCAACGATCACCTCCTCGAGTGGGTGCGCGGCGGCGGCCACCTCATCGTCAACTACCAGAAGACGTTCGAATGGAATGCCGACTCCGCCGACCCCTTCGTCGCCTCGCGTAACAATCCAGGCAATTTCGCGCCCTACCCGCTCCGGCTCGGGCGCGATCGGGTCACCCGCGAGACGGCCCCGGTGACCCTCCTCGACCCTCAGCATGCCCTCTTTACGCGACCCAACGAAATACGGCCGGAAGACTGGGAGGGCTGGGTCCAGGAACGCGGCCTGTACTTCCCCGAAACCTACGATCCGCGGTACCAGGAGCTTATCAGCGTGCACGATCCCGGCGAGGAGCCGCTGACGAGCTCCACGCTTCTGACCCAGGTGGGAGGCGGAACGTATCTCTATACGGCACTCGTTTGGTACCGCCAGCTCAAGGCATACCACGCCGGGGCGTTCAAGATCTTCGCCAACATGATCAGTTTCCCGCTCCTCCAGGACCGCACCTCGGATTGGTAGGTCGTGCGATCTCCGGAGATTCTTTCGCAAGTCGCGGGGACCTGACTATATTGAGCCCCCGGACCGGCTACCTCGAAGAAACAGGGTGTAGAGCTACAGCATGAAAACGACGGAACAGACTTTCAAGATGCTGATCGTCGAAGACGACCAGGACGTCGGCATCGGCCTTCAGGACTTCTTCGACCTGAAGGGGTATGACGTCTCGCTCGCCAAGGACGGCGAGGAGGCCATGCAGCACATCAAGGAACGGCACTACGACATCGTACTGCTGGACATCATGCTGCCCAAAAAGAACGGCTTCGACGTGCTCGAGGAAAGTCAGGAGCTGGGCGTCACGGCGCCCGTGCTCATGCTCACCGCCAAGGGCGAGCAGGAGGATATCCTCCGGGGATTCGGACTCGGCGCTGAAGACTACGTTACGAAGCCGTTTAATGCCGAAGAGCTGGCAGCACGCGTCCGCGCCATCCTGCAGCGCACGCAGCCGCCAGATCGGTCCCCCATGAGCGTCTACCAGATCGGGGACGTGGAGATCAACTTCACCACCCACGAGGCCGTTCGCGGCGAGGAAGAGGTGAGCTTTACGGCGCTCGAGTTCGACATTCTGCGCTATCTGATCCAGAACCGCGGCCGGACGGTGACCCGACGGCAGCTGCTTCGCGACGTGTGGGGCATCGACCAGGAGATCATCACGCGAACGGTCGACCGGCACATCGCCTCGGTTCGCAAGAAGATCGAGACCGACCCTAACGAGCCGGAGCATATCGAGACGGTCTACGGCCTGGGGTATCG
>CAZXHQ010000305.1:3308-5262 GCA_964640145.1 uncultured Rhodothermales bacterium
GTGACGGGTTCGGCTCCCACCAGCTTATATCCGATGCCGTAGACGCTCTTGATCGGCCAGCTCTCCTCCTCCTCTCCGTCCATCACCTTGCGGAGGGCGTTGACGTGCCGGTCTATGGTGCGCGTCTCCACGTCGCTTGGAAGCCCCCACACGTCGCGGAGGATCTGCTCGCGCGTCGCCGTACGTCCGCGGTGGAGGAGCAGGTAGCGCAGCAGTCGAAATTCCAGGTCGGTCAGCGAGATCGGTTCGCCCTCGCGGGTGACCGACTTGTTCTCGAGGTCCACCTTCAGCCCTCCCACGAGATACGCTCCCGACTCGTCCTCCGCCTCATCCTGGCTGCGGCGAAGGATCGCCTGCACACGGGCGAGAAGCTCCTCCGTCGAAAAAGGCTTGGTGAGGTAGTCGTCGGCGCCGAGCTCAAAGCCGCGCATCTTGTCCTCATGGCCGCCGAGCCCGGTGAGCATGAGAATCGGGGTGCTCACGCCCCGGGAGCGAGCCTCACGCAGCACGTCGAAGCCGCTGCGGCCGGGAAGCTTCGCGTCCAGGACGATCAGGCTGAACCCCGGCAGTGAAACGGCTTCCTCCAGGCCTTTCTCTCCGTCGTTGACGAGCGTGACCTCGAACCCCTGTGATTCCAGGTAAAGGAGCAATCCCGTGCTGAGCTCCGGGTCGTCCTCTACGATCAGCAGGCGAGGCTTGTCTTGATCGGTCGTGGTCATCGTATCGGAAGCTGCTTTTCGTCCGCTGTGGGACGTGGTCGCTTGATTATACATATCATGGCAGGGTTTGCAACGCGACGGACACCGTTCGATCGGGCCCGAGCGCGTCAGTGGTGATGGCGGCGTCGGTTGCGCACATCAAAGACAACGGCCATCATAGACAAGCGCGTCGCAGAACGGAAAGAAAACTAGACCTGCGATGCCATAAAGCCGTGCTTCGTTATGGAAATGTTACTATCGGGTCGAGGCCGCGCTTCGGCCCCGACCTATCGGGTAGATGGACGTCTCCTGGTTGGACGCCCCGGCGTCGGAAGGCCCGCTGGAGAACGTATCGTTCTCGGCGAGCAGCGCGCGGGCTCCCGGCACGCCGTAGACGAGCGTGACGGACCCGGCATCCGGCACGGAACAGCGGCATCCACTGTAGCGGCGAATGAGGTCCGGCACGTACCGGGCGCTGGAGGGCGTCAGGTACAGCCGGGGTACGGCTTCGCTGGGACGCCTGGCGAACAGGGCCAGGTCGCTCGGCGCACCGGCATCAATGAACGCGCGCTGAAAGGCGCGGCACGCGCGGTGATACGAACCGCTCGCCATACTCCCCTGTGGCATATCTATCGAATACCAGTCCATGTACTACCTCCTCGAAATCCACGTGCGTCGTCGAGAGCCCGTCGGCATGCCGGAAACGGCGCACCGGGAACGGCACGAACAAAAAAACGAGAGCGGGCAGATGCCCGGCTCTCGCCTTTCCGGCCGGTCGTAATCATGATACGGATCCGAGGCCGGGCGGTCGCGCGGAGATGTGATAGAGATGGAAAAACGGGCGCCGGATTACAGGACAATTACAGCCCTTGCCGGTGGTTACAATCGCTCGATCTCGATCAGGCGGACCACCTCGCCCCACATGCGGGTGGTCAGCACGTTTTCACGAGGTTCCGCGCGAAATCTTACCGGCAGGCCGTCTTCCTGAAACTCTTCAGGAAGACCGGAGGGGTCGTACCGCGTCCCGTCGTCAGCGACGAGGCCGTAGAACCCCCCTTCGAGGTCCACGTATTGCACGGTGCCCGTCGTCTCGATCACGTCCTCGTTCGTCGCGTTGTTGCCCGATGTACAGGCCGAGGCGGCCATCCCGGCCGCCAGCAGCAGAATCATAAGCATACGCATTAGCCCGCCTCCATTCTTATGGTCGTGTAACGGCTCGCCGTGCCGCCGTCGCCGACCTGGTGGATCCACCCTCC
>CAZXHQ010000306.1:0-5229 GCA_964640145.1 uncultured Rhodothermales bacterium
GGCCGATCTCGAGAGGGATCGTCGTGGACGGATTGAACGGGTTCGGATAATTTTGGTCGAGCGTAAATACGGAGGACACGTTCACATGCGGCTCCGCTGCCACGGCTATGCCCTGAAGGACCTCCCCTGATTCGACGTCGATGAAGAGCGTGTCGGCAGGGGACGGGGCGGTTTCAGGCGCGCCGTAGACGACCATCCAGAATACTTCGGAGGGCTGTGGCCGGATGCCCAGCGGCAGATCTCCTCCTTCCATCGCAATACTGACCGTCTGGTCCGGATACTGCGCTCGGAACGTATCGCCGCCGCTCCGGTCGGCAATCTCCATCACCTCGTCCGTATCGAGGAGTGATTCGGGCATCGGCTCGCCGCTGTAGGTCGTGCCTTCGTCGGCATCGGTATAGACGTTGATCGGATCGATCGCCACGTAGGTCGTCCGATTTTCGGACGGAGAGTGAAACGTATAGCGCCACATGTCTGCCGAACCGTCCGGATACGCTTCCCAGAAAGATGGTCCCTGCAGGGCCTTCATGTTGATGAGCTGCTGGTCGGCCGCATACGGTGCCGCCAGGTCTCGTGCCAGGGGTAGGTTCGTCAGGGCGGTAAATGGGCTGGCCGAATAGAGTTCGAGACTCAGGTCCGATACGGAACCTCCGGTTACGTCGATCGGGTCCGGCACGAGATCTCCGTCCGCATCGTAGAACCCGTACGATCCAATGACCTCGCCGTCATCCGTCGCATAGTTAATGGCTACCGGCCAGTACATTCCGTCCCGAACGTCCTCGAGCGTGAAAGTGCCAGACTCATCCGGTACGGCCGCCTTACGGATCAGCCACCGCTCCTCATTCAGCGAGTATCGCTCGAGAAGCAGCACGACGGTTCGCCGGAGCTCCGGTGACGGCGAGGCGGACGTGGTCCGCGTGGAATGCGCGACCTTCGTACCCGGCGCAGCGTCGCTTCCTCCTCTTTTCCCGAGCACGGCCACGGAGGTCTTGAGCAGAGCACGCCGAATCTCGCTCTCCAGGGACTGCCGCCTTTCGCTCGACGGTGCAAAGACGCGCTCGCCGAACTCGACCGTTCCACGTACCGTGTTCGCTCCCTGCGTCGAGGCTGTCGTATAATTGAGCGCGAAGGGCCGGTGCATCCTGCTCCCGTCATCGGCTCTGATCCCGAAGGCGATGAAGGACACGTCCGTCTCGGGCTCGTGCTCCAGCGTAAAAAAAATGATGGTGAGTTCACCCTCGTCATCGAAGTCGTGTCCGAACATCGTAAGGCGGGTACCGCTTCTCGGAGACCAGAGGAACTTCTCCGCAAACTGGCTGCCGAACGCAGGCAGCGGCTTGTTAAGACGAAACGTGACGCGCTTCGTGGCGTCGACGCCGAACGCTCCGTCCGGAGGATCGGTCGAGGTGATCTCGACGTCCTGCGCCGATACCGACGTAAGCGAGCACCACACGACTACGCCAATCACGGCAAGTACATATCGGCACATGTTCAAATCATTTAATTTCGAGCACGGTCATGTGACGTACATGGCCGCCGAATGGTCTGGCACGCTGCGTATGAACGACAGAAAGGGACGACCCGCATCCGAATGAGTACGGAAAGGATCGTCCCTTTACTCCGTGCCTGTGATTGATCCGGGTCACGGTCGTCCGGCGACACGGATCGGACGTCGTACTACTCAGAACCCCCAGTCGCTCTCCGTCAGTGAACCGGCCGTGATTACGGGAAGCTTCTCATGGCGCTCCATTTTCGGCGGCGTAAACGGCTGACGAGAGGAAGCGTCGTGCCCCTCTTCCATGTCGACCCTCGCTTTCCCGGGCGAGACTACCATCGGATTGTCTTCGTGCTTATCAGTCGTCATATCTGGTCCCTGCAATTTATCGTCAGAAGTGGTAATGAAATCATGATTTCACGCGAGAGTTTCTCACGTCATTTCAGCATGGTCATCTGACGAATGTGGACGACGTTACCCGCCTCAAGTCGGTAGAGATACGAACCGCTAGGGACGCGCAGTCCCGAAGAGTCCGTTCCGTCCCAGAGCGCCTCGTGGTCGCCTGCCCCCAGCTCGCCCTGCAGGAGAGTCTTCACCTCGCGGCCCAGAACGTTGTAGACGACGAGCTTCACACTGGACGCTTCAGGGAGCTTAAAGCGGATGCTTGTTTGCGGATTGAACGGGTTCGGGTAGTTCTGGTCCAGCGACACGGATGCCGGCATCGCGAGCTGAACCCTCGGATCGAATTGCCCCGTTATCTCGCAGCCGTCCGTCACCTGGTACATGAACTGCGATTCGCTCTGCTCCAGCGCGCGCACCAGGATACGCACGTCGGTCAGGACGTCCCCACCCACGTACTTCATCACGCGATAGCCCGAGCCTTCCGAACCGGAGAGCGGTTCAGAGAGATCGACCTCGTTAATGGTTGCCCCGCCGGCATCTGCGAGGCCCGTTATCGCGATATTATCATGTACGGTCAATTCGATCCGCTCGAAACCCTGCGGCGTCTGGATCTGGAAATAACCTTCTCCCGGACCCGGATCGCCGCCCGTGAAGTTCCCGTCCCAAAACGGCCCGTCGGAGGGATCGCAGGTCGTCTCGCAGCTCGGCCCCGTGATGAGCTCGGTGTCCGATCCGGGTCCTGATTTGCCGGCGACCTGAACGGGCGTTTCTCCATATAGCCCCTTCAGCGTGAAGGAGAAGAGGCGGCTATCTTCTTTGTCCTCGCCGTCGCCGTCGAAGTCATCACCTTCAAAATCCCATTTTATACCAGTGAGGCCGGTGACCGGGTCGAAGCCAATCTCGACGTCATTTATCTCGGGATCCGACTCGTCCGGATCCACCGCTATGACCAGGTCCGCGTCGACGCAGAGTTCCAGTATCCAGTTGCTGAGATCGTTGGATCTCCGACGCTCCGTCACGCGATAACTGAACGTCGTGTTCTCGCCGTCGTCGGTGGACCCCAGAAACTCAACGTCATAGACGTTATCTGACAAGTTGAGCGTGGCTAAGTTCTGAGCCTGAGCGTCCGCATTTACCAGCAGCAGTGCGGCCGTGAGAAATGCCCAGTGTTTCCAGGTTCGTAAAAAAGTGTGCATAGTCGTCATCTTGAGACGGGTTCAATCATGGAACGCACCAGCGGTTGACACGAAGTAGCTGCCGGCGCCTTGAATGAGGCAGGGTTCGGCGACAACCTCAGTCAAATGTTCGGGATTATCCAGGTCCAGGGCACACCACCTGCAGCGTCCGGCAAGACGGCCTTTGGCGAGACGTACGTGCACCTTTGGATGACTGCTCATCAAAGTACAGATACAGGCAGTCGAGCGGGAATCCGCCTATCAGACGCTGAGCTTCTCCGGCTGGACGCCGATCCTGCTTTCGAAGAAGTCGAGGGTACGGCGCAGCCCTTCGGCCCGATCGATTCGAGGCTGCCACCCCAGGATCTCGGATGCTTTTGAGACGTCGGGCTGCCGCACTTTCGGGTCGTCCTCCGGCAGCGGCTCGAAGGCGATCTCGCTCGAGCTGCCCGTCAGCCGAATGATTTCCTCGGCAAACTCCAGGATCGTAATCTCGTCGGGATTGCCGATGTTTACCGGTTCGTCCTCGTCACTGAGAAGGAGACGGTAGATTCCCTCCACGAGGTCGTCCACGAACTGGAAAGAGCGCGTCTGGCTGCCGTCTCCATAGACCGTAAGCGGTTCGCCGCGAAGTGCCTGGCTCATAAACGTTGGAAGCGCCCGCCCGTCGTCCAGGCGCATGCGGGGACCGTACGTGTTGAAGATCCGCACAATCCGTGTTTCCAGATCGTGATACCGGTTGTACGCCATCGTCATCGCCTCTGCGAAGCGCTTGGCCTCGTCGTAGACGCCGCGAAGCCCGACCGGATTGACGTGGCCCCAGTACTCCTCCGTCTGCGGATGGATCAACGGATCTCCGTACACTTCGCTCGTCGAGGCAAGAAGAAACCGCGCACCCTTGGCCTTCGCCAGGCCGAGCGTCTTGTGCGTGCCGAGCGCCCCGACCTTGAGGGTTTGGATGGGATAACGCAGATAGTCTACCGGCGAGGCGGGACTCGCAAAATGCAGCACATAGTCGAGCGGTCCCTCGACATAGACGAAATTCGTTACGTCATGCCGAATGAGTCGAAACCGTGGAGATCCGATCAGGTGCGAGACGTTGTCGGGGGTGCCCGTGAGGAAGTTATCCATGCAGATCACTTCATGGCCTTCCTCCATGAAGCGCTCGCACAGGTGCGATCCGAGAAAACCGGCACCGCCGGTGATGAGC
Source organism: uncultured Rhodothermales bacterium (assembly GCA_964640145.1). Lineage (GTDB taxonomy): Bacteria > Bacteroidota > Rhodothermia > Rhodothermales > VXPQ01 > CAZXHQ01. Next base: position 4,283 of record CAZXHQ010000306.1, read on the forward strand.
GTGCGGGGACTACGCGACATGTTTCGTTGCACCGTCTGTGGTTGAAGGGTCGTTTGTGGTGGTACGGTCGTCTGACGTAGAACGGCCGTTCGCAGTCAAGCTTCCATTTCCGGCGATGACGCCGTCGCCGCCGATCTCGGTCGGAACGCAGTACGGACGTCCGATGGAATAATAATGGAAGCCGAGCTCGGCCATACGCTGCGGCTCGTAGACATTGCGACCGTCGAAAACAACCGGCCGTTTCAGACTTGCGCGGATGCGATCGAAATCGGGACGGCGGAATTCGTGCCACTCGGTACAGATGACGAGCACGTCGGCGCCGCTGAGCGCATCGTAAGCGTCGTCCACGTAGGCGACGGCATCGCCGAGTACCGCGCGGGTCGTCTCTACCGCTTCCGGATCAAACGCAACGACCTCGGCGCCCGCGTCCAGCAGGTGCCTGATGACGATGTGTGACGGGGCTTCCCGCACGTCGTCCGTATTCGGTTTGAAGGCCAGGCCCCAGACGGCGACCTTCTTCCCTTCGACCGAGCCATCGAAATAGTCGATCACGCGCTTGGCGAGCGCGGTTCGCTGGCGATCGTTCACCCGAAGCACGGCGTCGAGAATCTCGAAGTCGTACGCATGCTGCTTTGCCGTGCGCCCGAGCGCCTGCACGTCCTTCGGAAAGCAGCTTCCGCCGAACCCGATACCGGGATAGAGGAACTGCTTGCCGATCCGGCTGTCGAGCCCGATTCCCATACGCACCTTGTCGACGTTGGCGCCGACACGTTCGCATAGATTGGCGACTTCGTTCATGAATGAAATCTTCGTCGCAAGGAAGGCATTGGCCGCATATTTCGTCATCTCCGACGAATAGGGATCCATCACGACGATCGGGTTTCCCTGCCGAACGAACGGCTCGTAGAGCTGCGTCATCACGGCCGCCGCGCGCTCCGACGAGGCAC
>CAZXHQ010000307.1:0-1411 GCA_964640145.1 uncultured Rhodothermales bacterium
GCGGCGCTGGATTTCGATCGGGGGGATGACTAGTGCCGCATGACGCCTGTCACGAGGGGCTAGTTCGGTTGAAAGTTGAAAGCTAAAGGTTGAGGGTGCTTTCGAATTAGACATACCGATCAGGCACGAGAAACCTTCAACCTTCAACTTTCAACCTTGCAGGTCAGCAACAGCGCGGCGGTGTGGACGTATGACCCTCTCGTCGTCGACGCATGCTCAGAAGGAAACACATCATCGTGGCGAAGGCTTCCGTGCCGCCAGGCCTGATTGCGGCGGCGCTCCTGCTGCTAGTCGGTTGCGGAGCCCGTCATGAGTACCGCGGAGAACACCTCGTGCTGGAGCGGTCGGGGTGGGACACGCTGCACGTGGGCGTATCGTTCGTTCGCCGCGCGGTGCTCGGCGGCGACTCGCCGATTAAGCCCGAAAGCATTTTGCTTTCCGTGTTCGATGAAGGCTACGAGACGGTCTACGAGGGAGGCCCTGGGAACGTCCCAGTGCCGGATCGCCGCCTGGGCGACCGCGAGCGCCTGACCGTCGAGGTCTGCGGGATCGTGCGAGGCCGCCGGATCTGTCTGCAGGACATGATTCGTGCATCGCCGAAGCGCCTGAGCCTGGATGGAGAAATCATCTATCCGACCGGTAGTGACCTTGCAGAGGGGCAGTACGAGTTCATCTTTTCCGCCGAGCGGCAGATCTTCGGTGCGGATGACTGGGAGCCCATCGAGCCGTCCGGCGTGAAGGGATTCGTCCTGGCGTGGGTGGAAAGCCCGGAAGGCCGGGAGCGAGGAACCGTCCGGATCCCCTTCGAATCCACCCGGGGCAGCTTCGATCTGAGCCGGGGGGCCAACTACAAGAATTTCCGGTACTACCTCGATTCGGAGCTGCTGGACGAGGAGATCGCCGGGGTGAACTTCGAGGTCCACGCCGGCCTCGGCGGCGACCCGGATCGCCTGGCCGTCGTTCGCAAGGAAGTACGGCACGAGACCGAGGATGAGCGGGCGGACGCCGTGCGCTACTTCGTGGAGCAGTCGACCGAGCGTCTGATCGACGAGCTCGGATCGTTTCTGGGAGGCCGCCGCGCCGTTGCGTACGTCGAGGACTGGGAGTACGACCGGCTTTCGCGAACCTACCGCGTTACGGTGGAGGCCCGGTGGGAGGGGCCGGTTTTCAACCGTCGTACGTACGAGGTCGAGGGCACGCTCGAAGTCGGCGATGACGGCTCGGACGCCTCGTTCCGACTGCGATCCGGCAACCGTCGTGCCGTAGATCGGTGGCGAGACCGCGTCGACGGCGACATACTGCGCCTGGGCACCCTCGACGTGCTCGGGCGGGACCAACGCGTCTCTACGCTTGGACGCGGTAGCTCACCGTGAGCTCGTCGTCTGGCTCGAGACCAGCCTGAAGCGAACGG
>CAZXHQ010000307.1:1511-5202 GCA_964640145.1 uncultured Rhodothermales bacterium
GCGGTAGCTCACCGTGAGCTCGTCGTCTGGCTCGAGACCAGCCTGAAGCGAACGGGCAGCCGCATGCGGAGCGGCACGAGCTCTCCGTTGCTCCTTCCCGGAATGAAACGCGTCTTCCTCAGGGCCGCCACCGCGGCGGAGTCGCAGAGCGGATGGAGCGACTCCGACACGCGGATGTCCTCCGTCTCGCCGTCGGTGTTGACGGTAAAGTTCAGGACGAGACGGCCCTCAATCTGCTGCTCCACGGCCTCTTCAGGGTAATCGATGTGGACGTAGAACGCGCCGAGGCCGCCCACGATTCGAGGCATCTGCGGCGCTGTTTCGACGACGCGCAGGCCTGTGATGTGACGGGGCTCTGAGTGCGTCGATGCCGTTTCCTCACCGGCTTCCGCGTCCAGGTTGGCCTCTCCGTCCGGCTCGTCCCGGTCCGATTCGGGATCCTCGAAAGTCGTTACCGGAACGCCGGGCGTGCGATCCTCCGAGAACTGGATGCTGCTGACGTCGATCGTCGACCGCTCGGCGACATGCCAGCCGACGGCAGCAGGCTCCGGCGTAAGCGGAAGGTGTACGACGGCGAGCATGACCGCCAGGCTGGCGATCATTCCACAGAGGATTTTCGTAGGATATGCGTCTACGCATTCCTTCCTCCAGGAACGGGACCTCGTCTGCGAGTAATCTGCCGGACGCACGGACACGGGAAGATGATTAGCAATAGGTCGGTACGTTTCTAATAACTCGTTGACAATAAGAAAGTTGTCCGGCCGGTGACCGCAACCGGGGACGCCGCATCTCGGACGGACCCATCGCTGCACGCATCCAGGCCGCATCCCGACATGCCGCGAGCACTCCTTCTCAGCCGAAACGAGGACAGGATCGAGGCGGCTGTAACGGATCTCGCCGAAACGCAGCTTCCGGAGGGTGACGTGGAGGTAGAGGTCCTGTACTCCAGTCTCAACTACAAGGACGGGCTCGCCGTGACCGGCAAGGGTAAGATCGTTCGGGCATCGTACCCGTTCGTCCCGGGCATCGACCTGGTGGGCCGCGTGCGAGCATCCGAGGCGGAGTCGTTTGCCGAAGGAGACCTCGTAATCGCGACGGGATGGGGCCTCGGCGAATCGCATTGGGGCGGATATGCGGAGGTGCAGCGCGTGCGAAGCTCCTCGCTGGTGCCGCTTCCCGAGGGCCTTTCCCCGAGGGCGGCTATGGTAGCCGGCACGGCGGGGTTGACGGCCATGCTGTCGGTGCTGGAGCTGGAGGCTCGGGGCGTGGCGCCGGGAAGCGGCGAGGTGCTCGTCACCGGCGCCTCGGGAGGCGTCGGAAGTCTGGCGGTCGCGCTGCTGTCCGCGGAGGGATACGACGTCGCGGCCGCCACGGGCAGCGGTGAAGCGCACGACTATCTCCGCCGGCTGGGTGCCGAGCGGATCGTTCCGCGCACCGAGCTTGCCGGCGGATCGAGCCGGCCGCTCGAGGCCGCGAAGTGGGCAGGCGCGGTGGATGTCGTGGGCGGTCGGACGCTGGAGGCAATCCTGAGCCGTCTGGATCGCCATGGCGCCGTGGCGGTCTGCGGGCTGACGGGCGGGCACGAGCTGCGCACGACGGTCTATCCGTTTATTCTCCGGGGCATCAGCATGCTCGGCATCGATTCGAACACGTGCCCGAACGACGTGCGCCGGCGCGCCTGGGCGCGCCTTGCGAACAGTCTGACCGGCACCGTCGTTCGGGAGATAGAAGCCGACGTCATCGGGCTGGATGACGTCGTCGACTTCAGCGAGCGCATACTTTCCGGCAGCATTCGCGGGCGCGTGGTCGTAGATTTGCGACGATGAGTCCTCCGTCGAACGACCGACCGGTCGACACGACCGTGACGTGGGACCATATGCCCGCCGCCGGAAAGGAAACGGCTCCCATCGTCCGCCGAACCCCCAGTGACGTCCGCCCACTCATGACCCAATCCATCTGGCAGCACGCCGGCAGAGCGCCGGATCATTTCTGCGACGTGGCGATCGTCGGCGGGGGCGTCGTCGGCTGCGCGACGGCGTACTGGATTTCACGGCTGCAGCCGGACCGGCACGTGGTCATCGTTGAGGCGGGCGCCGTCGCGGGCGGGGCAAGCGGCCGCAACGCGGGATTCCTGCTGCAGGGCGCACAGTCCGACCACCTGAAAGATTGCGCGGCCTACGGACGGGAGGCGGCACGCCGGCTATGGCGGTTCACACGGGAAAACAGGGACATGCTCTTCAGCGAGCTCGACGGTTCCGCGTTCGATCTGGAATCGAGCGGGAGTCTGGTCGTCGCCGGATCGCACGAAGAGGACCGGCGGCTGCGCGCGTGCGTCGGCATCATGCGGTCGCACGGCGCGCCATCCACCTATTTCACGCCCGAGGAGACGAACAGGCGCCTGGCTTCGGTCGGCTTCGGAGGGAGCCTGTACGTCCCGTCGGGTGGTATGTTGAATCCTGTCGCGCTGGTACGGCACCTCGCCGCGCTCTCAGGGGCTCAGCTCTGCGAGCACGCCTCCGTGCGATCCATCGAACGGCGGCAGAACGGCATAGCCGTGGAAACCGACCGGCGGACGATATGCGCCGACCGCGTGGTCGTGGCGATCAATGCCTGGCTTCCGCAGCTTTTCCCCTTGCTGGCCAGATACGTGCGGCCCGTGCGCGCCCAGATGTTCTCGACGCGGGCGTCGAGCCGGCGATGGCTCGACGTCCCTGTATACTCTCACGACGGCTGCTACTACGCCCGCCAATCGAAGCACGGCGTTTTTCTGGTAGGCGGCGCCCGGTATCGTCACGCTGACGACGAGGTGGGCTTCGACGACGTCGTGACGGAGGGCGTGCAGGAGGACCTCGAAGCCTACGTACGGGCGCATTTCCCCGAGGCGCTGGAAGTGGAGCGGCGGTGGAGCGGGGTGATGGGGTTCTCGCCCGATCATCTACCGGTCGTCGGTGAGCTTCCGGACCTGCCCGGAAGCGTCTGGGCCGGCGGATTCAGCGGCCATGGGATGGGCTACGGATTTCGCTTCGGCCGCCTGCTGGCGGAAATGGTCGCCGGGCGAACTCGTCCGGACGGGCTGGAGCTCTTTACGACCGAACGATTCGCGGAGCCGTCCGTACCCAGGGTTTCGCCGAGCGATACCCGGCGGGCCGCCTTCTAGCCGGGCGGGCGGCGCGGCCCGCCCGCCGCCTCAGCCGCCGGAGTCCCCCTCACGTTCGGCTTCGGGAAAGAGGACGGCCTCGACGTACCGATCCAGGTCGAGAACGTCGCGCGCGGCGGACTGTACGTCCTCGGCTGTCAGGCTCTCGATCAGCTCGTCGTAGCGCAACACGTCGAGCACGTCTTCGTCGTGCGTGTAGTAGAACTCGAGCACGCTCGACCAGAAGCCGTTCGTGCGTATCTGTGTCTCTCGTTCGCGCCGCTGCTGCTCCTTCACGGCAGCTATGACGTCGTCGCCGGGTCCGTCTTGCTTGATGCGCTCGAGCTGTGCAAACATGGCCGCCGTCAGTTCGTGGACGCGATCCGGCGCGCAGCCGAAATTGATCGTGAAGGAGTACTCCTCCTCGGGTCGAGCCGACGTGCTCGCATGAACGCCCACGCCGTAGACGCCGCCCATCGCCTCGCGCAGCTCGCGCCGGAGCACGATGGAGAGGGCATCCGCCAGAGACCGGATACGGTGCCGGCGGAGGCGGTC